>NZ_LIRL01001452.1 GCF_001419795.1 Streptomyces niveiscabiei | reverse complement strand
CCCGAGACCCCCGGACCACTCAACCGACACGACGAACCCCGCGCCCCTGAGCAGCCGGCACCGCGAACCCCACGTCCCTCGACACCGACACCGACACCACGAACTCCCTTCTCGGCGCCCCCGCCACAAAGCGCCCTCACCCCTCCTCCCGCTGCCTCTGCAACGCCCGCCCGCAGGACGCCGCGCTCGCCTGCGTCAGCAACGCATGCATCCGCTCGGTCAGTTGGGACACATCGTCGGCCGGCGCATGGAACGCGAGCCGCACATCCCCATGCGTACGGGCCCGCTCGATGCGCAGCGTCAGCCCGTGGCGGTCCACGGCGAGAGGGTGGACGCGGACGGCGCCGTGGAGGCTGTCCCGGCCGACGAGCCGCGTGAGGCGTTCGACCGCGTCGGGGTGCGAGTCCGCGAGGTGCGTGAGGAGTTGGGCCTCGGCGCCGGCGAGGGGGTCCGGCGTGGCGGTGGCGAACTCGTCGCGGTCCACCACGACCGCGCCCGTGGGCTGCTTGAGTACGATGCGCGTGGCGTGGAAGCCGAGGACCCCGTCCTCGGGGGCGAACCAGCCGGCGAGCCAGAGGCGGGAGCGGATGCGGCTCCGGACGGGGACGGGGGCGACGTCGGCGAACTCCAGGACCGCGGAGGGCTCGCCGCGCGGCGCGCAGATCGCGGCGGTGACGAGGGCGCTGTCGTCGGGGACGGAGAGCAGTACGCGGCCGTCGTCGGTGACGGTGTGGGCGCCGATGAACTCCTCGCGTCCGCCGTCCGCGGTGACCCCGCAGGACCAGGCGGTCGCGAGGATCGACCGGGCGCGTTGCGCCGCAGAAGGCGCGGCAGTCCAGCTCGGGTTGTCACCCATCCGAAGATCTCCTTAGGTAAGCCTCACCTAACTTACCGAAGATCGGAGCGCACGCCAACCACCGGGCGCACGCCAACCACCACATCCACGCCAACCACCCACCCCCGGCGAGGCACGCCTCACACCGGCCCACCGGGAAGCACACCCCACGCCGGCACCCCCAGCCCCACACCAGCAC
>NZ_LIRL01001451.1 GCF_001419795.1 Streptomyces niveiscabiei | reverse complement strand
TCAGTACCCCCTCCGCATACGCCCGAGCCACCAGCTCCGTACGGTTCGCCGCCCCCCACCGCGCCGACAGTCGCCGCAGGTGGTAGCTCACGCCGTCCGGTGTCAGCCCCGTCTCCCGCGCCGCGCGTGCCGTGGTCGCGCCTCCGGCGAGGAGCGCGAGGATGCGGGCCTCGACGGGGGTCACGGCGTCGGAGGGGGCCGGGGGCGCGGGCGTCTCCTCGGCGAGGACCCGGAGCATGACCAGGAGCGCCGGGGTCATGCCGACGCCGTCGCTGACGGGGTCGGCGGTGAGTTCGCCGTGCCGGACCCGGCCGCCGGGAGTGTCCCACCGGACGGAGACCTGGTAACGGGAACGGTGCCGGAGGCGCAGCGCTTGGGCGATGCGTTCGACCTGTTCCGCCTCGACGGGCCGGAACAGGTCGAGTACGTCCAGCCCCTTCAGCCGCCCCGGCGGGGACCCGCACTCGGCGGCCATCGCCGGATTCGCGAGCAGCACGGCGCCGTACACGTCGCACACGGCGACCGGGACGGACACCCGGTCGAACAGGGTGAGCGCGCGGTTGCGCCAGACGACGGCCTCGTCGGCGCCAGGTTCTCGCATGCGACCGCCCCTATCGGCCGGCGTGGACGGGGTGGACGGCCTGCCACGCGAGCCGGGTGTCGGCGGCCTCGCCGATGCGGGTCAGGGTCTCGTCCAGGGTGAGGAAGACCTCCCAGACCGGGTGCCCGGACGCGCGGGAGAGTTCGGCGACGACGAGGTCCTCCAGGTCGGTGACGCGCTTGTTCTTCCAGATCTTGTCGGCGAGGCTCACGAGGAGGTCCTCGGCGTCGGCCTCGGGGGACTGCCAGGACGCGTGCGTGCCCGCGAACCGGGCGAGCGGGGCGGGCACGTGACGCGCCAGCAGCAACTCCCGTCCCGCCTCCTCGTGTCGGGCTCCGGGCCCGGACAGCTCGGCGGGGTGCAGGGCCTTGCCGATGTCGTGCGTCGCGGCCCCGAACAGCACCGCCTCCCGGTCCACGGCGAGCCCGAACCCGGCGACGGCGTCGAGGAGTTGGGCCGCTACGTCGTGCACCAGCCGCAGATGGGCGACCAGCCGCGGCGGCGCCGACACGGCCGTCAGCAGCTCGACGGCCCGCGCGGGCAGCGGACGCAGCGGCGGATCGGTGGTCTCGCCGAGCGCGATCACGGAGACAGACATCCGATCAGCCTAGCCGTGAGCCCCGAACACGCTTCGCACAAGGGCTATTGCGAATTCTTGACTGCACGATCGTGTAGTCCTCCCGCCCGGCC
>NZ_LIRL01001450.1 GCF_001419795.1 Streptomyces niveiscabiei | reverse complement strand
GCCCAGAACGTCGCCCCGCCCAGCAGCCACAGCTCCGTCAGCGCCGTCCCCGGCGGCAGGTAGCCCTGCGACAGTGCCCCGTACCCCGTGTTCAGCCTCGGTGCCGACAGCCCCAGCAGCGCCATCACGTCGTAGTGCTGCGCGTCCGCGAACACGTACCGCCCGTCCTTGCCGTCCTCCCGCGCGAGCGGCACGCAGCGCAGCACCGACTCCAGCGCCGGGATGTCGAGGGGCGCGGCGGCGAAGGGGAGGAACGCGGTGGGGGCGGCGCCGAGCGGCTCGGGCCAGTCCGGTGCCGGGCCCGAGGACCACGTCTCGGCGGGCCGCTCCGCGCTGAAGTACCCCGGCCACGAGTCGTAGACGTGCCGCAGCTCGCCGTCGTCGTACACCTGCATGACCAGTACGTCCGAGTCGAAGACGTACATGCCCAGCGTCGGGACGGACAGGCGGCGGCTCACCGCTTCCGCGAGGGTCAGCGCCTCCGTCTCCTCAGCGGGATGGATCACGGTGTGCCGGGGGCCCACCGCGAGTGCGTACCCGCGTATCGCGGAGCGGCCCGCCGCCGTCTCCTCGGAGAGCAGCGGCACCACTTCCTGGCACGGCCGCGCCACCAGTACGTTCCCGTAAAACGTGCCCATCGGTCACTCCTCCACCCTGATCCCCAGTTCCCCCGCCAGCACCGGTGCGAGATCGAGCAGCTGTGCCGTACTGATGACGGCACCGCGCAGTCGGTCCACACCGGCGGTGATGCCCAGTTCGACCGCTCCCCTCAGATCGACGTCCGACAGGGTCGCCGCGCTGAAGTCCGCGCCCTTGAGCGCGCAGTCGACGAACTCCACCCGTTCCATACGCGCGCCCGCGAAGTCCGGTTCGACGAGAACGCAGTTTTCGAAAACGACATCCTTGAGGCGGGCCTGCCGGAGGTTCAGGTAGTCGATCTTCCCGCCCCGCACGACGACCCTTTCCAGCACGCTCCCGAACATCTGCGTGCCGCCCAGGCGCGCGTCGGTCACCTCCACGTCCCGCAGCGTCGCGTCCGCCAGATCCGTCCCCACCCCGCGCGGCGCCGTCAGCCGGGAGTCCAGGAAGCGGGCGTTCCTCAGCCGCGTCTCGTCCAGCGCGCACCCCGTCAGCGCGCAGTCCATGAACGTCGACCCCGCGCCGTCCTGCCCCGCCAGGTCCAGTTCCTTCAGCTCCACCCCGTCGTAATCCCCGTCCGGCTCCACCTCCCCGCCCTCGAACCCCCGCAGCTCCGGCAGCCTCAGCTCGGGCCGCCGAGCCCCCTTGACCCCGCTCCGCCTGCCGCCGCTGCCATGTCCGTTGCTCGCCATGCCCCCATCCTGCACCCCGCCACTGACAACGGCCCTGACCACTGGCTCACCCCCGCCCC
>NZ_LIRL01000145.1 GCF_001419795.1 Streptomyces niveiscabiei | reverse complement strand
GAAAGACGTGGTTGCTGTGGCGCGTTCGCGTGGCGGTAGTCGCGAATGGATACGGCGCCGTGCCCCTGGAAAGACGTGGTTGCTGTGGCGCGCCCGCGCGGTGGTAGCCGCAGATCGATACAGCCCCGCGCCCCTGAAAAGACGTGGTTGATCTTCGGCTCTCGGCTGTCCGATCTACGGGATGCCCAGTTCGAACATCAAGTAGTGCGCGTACCACCCCGACGCCACCGCGAATGTTCCGAACAGCGTCGCCAGTGTCGTCCACTTCAGGCGGCCCAGGGCCATTGCCGGGGCCAGGAGCAAGGGGAATGCCGGGAGCAAGTACCTCGGCGTGTTCGCGAACATCTGCTGGGTGCCCAGGACTGTGATGATCGAGGCCAGGGTGTAGGCGACCAGGACCAGTGGGGGTTTCGCGCGGAGCATGAGGGCGATGAGGAAGGGGAGGGTCAGGACCAGGAGGACGGCGATGAGGTCCGGCGTGGGGAAGGCGAACAGGTAGTCCGTCTTGCCGACCGCTGTGTTGCGCAGGACGTCGAAGGTGTACGCCCCGAAGTCGAAGTAGTGTGCCCAGCCCTCGCGTTGGAGGGTGAAGTAGGCGGTGAGGTCGCCCATGCTGAGGCCGACCCAGGTGATGTACGTCAGCAGCCCCATCGGCGCCGCGATCATCGCGTAGACGGGTCCGGCGATGCCGTGTTCGCGGCGGGTCTCGCGGCGTGCGAGGGTCACCAGCGCCGCCAAACCGACCGCGCCGATCAGGGCGGCGGACGTGGGGCGGTTCAGGCCCGCCAGGAAGGCGAGGAGGCCCGCCGCGACCCAGCGGCGTTTCATCACGCACCAGCAGGTCCAGGAGGCGATGGCGACGAAGAGGGACTCGGAGTAGACGGCCCACTCGACGCCGGCGCCGGGGAGGATCGCCCACAGGCCCGCGGCGATCGTGCCCGCGCGGGGGCCGGCCAGCAGGGAGACCACCGCGTAGATGCCCGCCGCGGCGACGAAGGAGCTGATGACGGAGACGAGGATCGCGGAGCCGTAGAGGCCGAGGCCGGTGATTTCGGAGGTGCCGCGGATCAGGGCGGGGAAGAGGGGGAAGAAGGCGACCGAGTCCTGCTGGACGGTGAACATGCCGCCCGGCGCGAGGTGCTGGAGGGGCTTGGGGTCGTACCCCTTTTCGGCGACCTGGAGGTACCACCAGCCGTCCCAGGTGGACAGGACGTCCCACCAGTGCGCGCCGCCGCCGAAGCGGGGATCCTTGGTCTTGTAGTCCCCGGTCCACTCCAGGAGGTAC
Source organism: Streptomyces niveiscabiei (assembly GCF_001419795.1). Lineage (GTDB taxonomy): Bacteria > Actinomycetota > Actinomycetes > Streptomycetales > Streptomycetaceae > Streptomyces > Streptomyces niveiscabiei. The sequence continues at coordinate 8,548 of NZ_LIRL01000145.1, read as the reverse complement.
GCGAAGACGGTCAGCCCGACCAGTTTGCAGACGCCGTACAGGGCGAGCGCGGGAAGGTACGGTCGTACCCCGTCGGGCACCGCGAAGCGGCGCGGTGGCTTCGGCGCCGTCACCACGGAGTCGGTCGCGGTGGTACTCATTCGACGGGTTCCCCCCTAGGCATAAGATCGCACCAGAGTCGCACATCCGCTCCACAGGTTCGGGAGGGGCGCGTGGACCCAGCAGACGACAGACAGGACGATGGCATACCGGGTGACCCGGTCGTGCTCTCGGTCGTCGTTCCGATGTTCAACGAAGAGGACGCGCTGCCCGCGCTGGTGAACCGGCTGCGACCGGTTCTGGACGCGATGGGGGTGGCGTACGAGGTCGTCGCGGTCGACGACGGAAGCACGGACCGTACGACGGTCCTCCTGGACGCCTTCCGGCTGGGGTGGCCCGAGCTGAGGGTGATCACGCTCAGGCGGAACTCCGGTCACCAGGCCGCGCTGACCGCCGGTCTCGACCGCTCGCTCGGCGCCTACACCGTCAGTATCGACGCCGACCTCCAGGACCCCCCGGAGAAGATCCCGGAGATGCTGGACCTGGCGCGCGGCGAGGGCCTCGACATCGTGTACGGCATCCGCGCCGACCGCGCCACCGACACCGGCTTCAAGCGCTGGACGGCGTCGCTCTACTACCGCCTCGTACGGCGCCTGGCGGGCCCCTCCGTGCCCGCGCAGGCCGGTGACTTCCGGCTGCTCAGCCGGGCCGCCGTGGACGCCCTGAAGGCGCTGCCGGACCAGCAGCGGGTGTACCGGCTGCTGGTGCCCTGGCTGGGCTTCCCGAGCGGCGAGGTGACGTACGAGCGGGAGGCGCGCGCGGCGGGGCACAGCAAGTACCCGCTGGGGCGGATGATCCGGCTGGCGGTGGACAGTGTGACCGGTTTCTCGGCGGCGCCGCTGCGGATCGCGACGTGGCTCGGCGGGTTCGCGTTCCTGGTGTGCCTGGGGCTGATCGGCTACACGCTGTGGGCGCACGCGTACGAGGAGACGGTGCCGGGGTGGACGTCCCTGTTCATCGGGGTGCTGTTCATCGGTGCTGTCCAGCTGGTCTGCGTGGGGCTGCTGGGGGAGTACGTGGGCCGGATCTACACGGCGGTGCAGAACAGGCCGACGTACTTCGTGGCCGCCGACACGCACGCCGATACGCACGCCGGCATGCGTGCTGATGCCGAGGTCCGGACGAAGTCCTGAAATCACCGGCGTGTCGTGCCCTGCGTATTCGTTTTGACCGAAGTCGGTGTGCTGGGTACGCTCAGACCTTGTGCCTGGGGTGTGCCCCGGCTCCTGTGCGTGCCTTCAACCGCACACGGGCCGTGTACGGACACCGCGATCCACGCCTCTTCCCGCCTCACGGCGGGGGTCCGCCGGATCCGACACACCCGACCGCGTGGGTCGGCGACGTTCCAGGTTAGCTTCACCATCGGCACACAGAAACCGGAGAAGTAGTGCCTACGATCCAGCAGCTGGTCCGCAAGGGCCGGCAGGACAAGGTCGAGAAGAACAAGACGCCCGCACTCGAGGGTTCCCCTCAGCGCCGTGGCGTCTGCACGCGTGTGTTCACGACCACCCCGAAGAAGCCGAACTCGGCCCTGCGTAAGGTCGCGCGTGTGCGTCTGACCAGCGGGATCGAGGTCACCGCTTACATTCCGGGTGAGGGACACAACCTGCAGGAGCACTCCATCGTGCTCGTGCGTGGTGGCCGTGTGAAGGACCTGCCCGGTGTTCGCTACAAGATCATCCGCGGTTCCCTCGACACCCAGGGTGTCAAGAACCGCAAGCAGGCCCGCAGCCGCTACGGCGCCAAGAAGGAGAAGTAAGAATGCCTCGTAAGGGCCCCGCCCCGAAGCGCCCGGTCATCATCGACCCGGTTTACGGCTCCCCCCTGGTGACCTCCCTCATCAACAAGGTGCTGCTGAACGGCAAGCGCTCCACCGCCGAGCGCATCGTCTACGGCGCCATGGAGGGTCTGCGTGAGAAGACGGGCAACGACCCGATCATCACGCTGAAGCGCGCGCTGGAGAACATCAAGCCGACGCTCGAAGTCAAGTCCCGCCGTGTCGGTGGTGCGACGTACCAGGTTCCGATCGAGGTCAAGCCCGGTCGCGCCAACACGCTCGCGCTGCGCTGGCTCGTCGGCTACTCCCGCGCCCGTCGCGAGAAGACCATGACCGAGCGCCTGCTCAACGAGCTTCTCGACGCTTCGAACGGCCTCGGTGCGGCCGTCAAGAAGCGCGAGGACACGCACAAGATGGCCGAGTCCAACAAGGCCTTCGCGCACTACCGCTGGTAGTCGCTACCCCCATCGAGACCGAGAGAAGACCGAGCCCTCATGGCTACCACTTCACTTGACCTGGCCAAGGTCCGCAACATCGGGATCATGGCCCACATCGACGCGGGCAAGACGACCACCACCGAGCGGATCCTCTTCTACACCGGCGTCAGCTACAAGATCGGTGAGGTCCACGACGGCGCTGCCACCATGGACTGGATGGAGCAGGAGCAGGAGCGTGGCATCACGATCACCTCTGCTGCCACCACCTGTCACTGGCCGCTTGAGGACAACGACTACACGATCAACATCATCGACACCCCCGGGCACGTCGACTTCACGGTCGAGGTGGAGCGTTCGCTCCGCGTGCTCGACGGCGCTGTCACGGTGTTCGACGGTGTCGCCGGTGTGGAGCCGCAGTCCGAGACGGTGTGGCGTCAGGCCGACCGCTACGGCGTGCCGCGCATCTGCTTCGTGAACAAGCTGGACCGTACCGGCGCCGAGTTCCACCGCTGCGTGGACATGATCTCGGACCGCCTGGGCGCCGTCCCGCTCGTCATGCAGCTCCCGATCGGCGCCGAGGCCGACTTCCAGGGCGTCGTGGACCTCGTCCGCATGAAGGCGCTCGTGTGGTCGGCGGAGGCGGCGAAGGGCGAGATGTACGACGTCGTCGACATCCCCGCCACGCACACCGAGGCCGCGGACGAGTACCGCAACAAGCTGATCGAGGCCGTCGCCGACTACGACGACGAGATCATGGAGCTCTTCCTCGAGGGCCAGGAGCCTTCCGAGGAGCAGCTCTACGCCGCGATCCGCAAGATCACCATCGCCTCCGGCAAGTCCGACGGCGTGACGGTCACCCCCGTGTTCTGCGGCACCGCGTTCAAGAACAAGGGCGTCCAGCCCCTGCTCGACGCGGTCGTGCGCTACCTGCCGACTCCGCTCGACGTCGAGGCCATCGAGGGCCACGCCGTCAACAACCCGGACGAGGTCGTCAAGCGCAAGCCGTCGGACGACGAGCCGCTCTCCGCGCTCGCGTTCAAGATCATGAGCGACCCGCACCTCGGCAAGCTCACCTTCGTCCGGGTCTACTCGGGCCGCCTGGAGTCCGGCACCGCCGTGCTGAACTCCGTCAAGGGCAAGAAGGAGCGCATCGGCAAGATCTACCGCATGCACGCGAACAAGCGTGAGGAGATCGACGCGGTGGGCGCCGGCGACATCGTCGCCGTCATGGGCCTGAAGCAGACCACCACCGGTGAGACGCTGTGCGACGACAAGAGCCCGGTGATCCTGGAGTCCATGGACTTCCCGGCGCCGGTCATCCAGGTCGCGATCGAGCCCAAGTCCAAGGGCGACCAGGAGAAGCTGGGCATCGCGATCCAGCGTCTCGCGGAGGAGGACCCCTCCTTCCAGGTCCACTCGGACGAGGAGACCGGCCAGACCATCATCGGCGGCATGGGCGAGCTGCACCTCGAGGTGCTCGTCGACCGTATGCGCCGTGAGTTCAAGGTCGAGGCCAACGTCGGCAAGCCGCAGGTCGCCTACCGTGAGACGATCCGCAAGGTCGTCGAGCGCGTGGACTACACCCACAAGAAGCAGACCGGTGGTACCGGTCAGTTCGCCAAGGTGCAGATCGCGATCGAGCCCATCGAGGGCGGCGACACGTCGTACGAGTTCGTGAACAAGGTCACCGGTGGCCGTATCCCGAAGGAGTACATCCCTTCGGTGGACGCCGGTGCTCAGGAGGCCATGCAGTTCGGCATCCTCGCGGGCTACGAGATGACGGGTGTCCGCGTCACGCTGCTCGACGGTGGCTACCACGAGGTCGACTCCTCCGAGCTGGCGTTCAAGATCGCCGGTTCCCAGGCGTTCAAGGAGGCCGCCCGCAAGGCCGGTCCCGTCCTCCTGGAGCCGATGATGTCCGTGGAGGTGACCACCCCCGAGGACTACATGGGTGAGGTCATCGGCGACATCAACTCCCGCCGTGGCCAGATCCAGGCCATGGAGGAGCGGGCCGGTGCCCGCGTCGTGAAGGGCCTCGTGCCCCTCTCGGAGATGTTCGGTTACGTCGGCGACCTGCGCAGCAAGACGTCCGGCCGGGCCAGCTACTCCATGCAGTTCGACTCCTACGCCGAGGTTCCGCGGAACGTCGCCGAGGAGATCATCGCGAAGGCCAAGGGCGAGTAACGCACCGCGTTTCCACGCCGTAGGCTTGACCCCGGTGTCTCACGGGCCATTCCTCCGCATTCGTGGCGGAACGGCCCGGGGCCCGGGACCCAACAGCAAAGATCACCTGGCGCCGATGAACCCAAGGCGTACAGAACCACTTCAGGAGGACCCCAGTGGCGAAGGCGAAGTTCGAGCGGACTAAGCCGCACGTCAACATCGGCACCATCGGTCACATCGACCACGGTAAGACGACCCTCACGGCCGCCATTACCAAGGTGCTGCACGACGCGTACCCGGACCTGAACGAGGCCACCGCGTTCGACAACATCGACAAGGCGCCCGAAGAGCGTCAGCGCGGTATCACCATCTCCATCGCGCACGTCGAGTACCAGACCGAGGCGCGTCACTACGCCCACGTCGACTGCCCGGGTCACGCGGACTACATCAAGAACATGATCACGGGTGCCGCGCAGATGGACGGCGCGATCCTGGTCGTGGCCGCCACCGACGGCCCGATGCCGCAGACGAAGGAGCACGTCCTCCTGGCCCGCCAGGTCGGCGTCCCCTACATCGTCGTCGCGCTGAACAAGGCCGACATGGTGGACGACGAGGAGATCCTGGAGCTCGTCGAGCTCGAGGTCCGTGAGCTCCTCTCCGAGTACGAGTTCCCGGGCGACGACCTGCCGGTCGTCAAGGTCTCCGCGCTCAAGGCCCTCGAGGGCGACGCGGAGTGGGGCAAGTCCGTCCTCGACCTGATGAAGGCCGTCGACGAGTCCATCCCGCAGCCCGAGCGCGACGTCGACAAGCCGTTCCTGATGCCGATCGAGGACGTCTTCACGATCACCGGTCGTGGCACCGTCGTCACCGGTCGTATCGAGCGTGGTGTCCTCAAGGTCAACGAGACCGTCGACATCATCGGCATCAAGACCGAGAAGACCACCACCACGGTCACCGGTATCGAGATGTTCCGCAAGCTGCTCGACGAGGGCCAGGCCGGTGAGAACGTCGGTCTGCTCCTCCGTGGCATCAAGCGCGAGGACGTCGAGCGCGGCCAGGTCATCATCAAGCCGGGCTCGGTCACGCCGCACACCTCCTTCGAGGCCACGGCGTACATCCTGTCGAAGGACGAGGGTGGCCGTCACACCCCCTTCTTCAACAACTACCGTCCGCAGTTCTACTTCCGTACGACGGACGTGACCGGCGTCGTGACCCTCCCCGAGGGCACGGAGATGGTCATGCCCGGCGACAACACCGACATGACCGTCGAGCTGATCCAGCCCGTCGCCATGGAGGAGGGCCTCAAGTTCGCCATCCGTGAGGGTGGTCGTACCGTGGGCGCCGGCCAGGTCACCAAGATCAAGGCCTAGTTCTTACCGGCCCTCGGGCCACCGGTCCTCGGGCCACCTCGGGAAAACCCGTACGACTTCGGTCGTGCGGGTTTTCTCTTTCCGTTCACCTTGAGTTATGGGCGCTCCGTAAGGTGACGGGCAATGACTGGCCTGACCTTCACTCAGCGTTCACAGCCGTCGGTGTCCGTGCCGGTGCGGCGGCCCCGGCTGTACGTCCTCGACGGGCTGCGGCTGTTCGCCGCGCTCTTCGTCGCGCTGCACCACTTCGCGGGGACCGCGCGGGCCGACCGGCCCGGCAACCCGATCTGGGACCGGCCCGTCTCCGAGATCATGCCGGACGTGTTCCGGGTCGCCTCGTACGGCTGGATCGGCGTCGAGATCTTCTTCGTCATCAGCGGGTTCGTGATCTGCATGTCCTGCTGGGGGCGGACGCCCCGGCAGTTCTTCGTCTCCCGGGTGATCCGGCTGTACCCCGCGTACTGGTTCGCGATTCTCTTCACGACCGGGGTGCTGGCCGCGTTTCCCGGGGTCTGGGAGAGGCTCGCTCCGCGGGATGTGCTCGTCAATCTCACGATGCTTCAGTCCGGGTCGCGGGTCGCCAATGTCGACGGGGTGTACTGGACGCTCTGGGCTGAACTCCGGTTCTATCTCCTGTTCTTGGTGGTTGTCGCGGTCGGGCTCAGCTATCGGCGGGTCGTGCTCTTCTGCTGTCTCTGGGGGGCCGCCGCGATGCTCGCGCCTTCCGCCGGGTGGCCCTTGTTCAGTCTCATCGCCAATCCTGATGGGGCCTGGTACTTCATCGCCGGGCTCGCGCTGTATCTCATGTACCGGTTCGGGCAGGACCTGTTGTTGTGGGGCATCCTCGGGATGGCCTGGCTCATGGGGCAGAAGGAGATCGGGCATCGCATCGACAACGTCGAGGGGGTGTCCGGGTGGCGGGGGGCGGTGCTCATCTTCACCGTGTTCCTGCTCGTCATGGTCGCCATCGCGTTGGGCAAGCTGGACTGGGTGCGGGGGAAGTGGCTCGTGACCGCCGGGGCGATCACCTACCCCCTCTACCTGCTGCACTACGCCGCCGGTACGACGCTGATCAGCCGGCTCCGGGACGATCTCGACGCGCGGCTGCTGATCTGTGTCCTCCTCGCCGGGTTCATGGTGTTGAGCTGGGGTGTGCACCGAGTGGTCGAGCGGCCTCTCGCCGGGGTCATCAAGCGGGGGCTCGATTCCTCCTTCGCTCGCCTGAAAGGGTGAGACTGTCGGCGGGACGTTTCGAGGAACTTCGAAATGCGTGACTCGGGTTCCCCGGCGCAGCAGGGTGGTGCTGTTCGTCGATCTCCATCGGGGGAAGGACCATCATGCGATTCAGGAACACCGTCGCCGCGCTCGGTACGGCCGCTGCCATGACCGGGCTGCTCTTCGCGACCAGCACGCCCGCCTCTGCGAGCGGGGAGTGGTGCAACAACCAGACCTGCTTCTCCATCAACACGAACGGGCGGTACGTCGGGAAGATCGACGTCAACGTCTGGTCCAGCAACATCAGCAACCGGGACATCAAGACGCACATCTGGAGCACCAACGGTCAGATCAACCTCTGGACCAAGGTCGAGAACGTCCCCGCGTGGACCAGGTACCGCGACTACAAGAACATCAACCAGAACTTCCCGCCGGGCACCCGGATCTGCGTCGAGGGCTGGCACGACGGCCGCAGCGTCGGGCTTCCTTGCGTGACGATCACTGACTGAGCCCTCGCACTGAGCGGCCCGGTGGGAACGGGGGTCCTACTGGGCCGCTCGGCTGTCCGCGGGGTGGAGAGGGGCTAGAAGCCCAGGTACGTGATCTGTACGACGTAGACGCACTCGGCGCGGACGACGATCTGGTACGTGAACATTCCGCCCGGTACGACGATGTCGCCGCCCTTCGGGTCTGCTCCCGTGGCGGCGCGGCCGTGGACGTGGAGTGCCTCGGCGGCGCGGACGAGTTCCTCGGCCTTGTGCGTGACGTGGGTGAGGAATGCGGCGGGCGCCGAGCGGGCCGTTTCCTCGGCGCCGAAGGCGTACTCCCACTTCCAGCTCACTCGCGTACGGCCCTCATCGCCTCGTCCAGGACCTTGCTCAACTCCTCCAGTGCCTCGCGGGCGATCAGCGAGTCCGGGTGTTCCAGGCCGGCTTCCGCACGGGCTCGGCGTGCGGACAGGTCGGGGCGGCGGGCGATCTCGATCTCCCTGGCCCAGGTGAGGACCCAGCTCTGTACGGGGGTGAGGGACTGCCACTCGACTGCCTTCGCGAACGCCTCGTCCTTGGTGGCCTGCATCTCCTTCAGCCGCCCCGGAGCGACGACGGCGAGTGCCGCGCGCAGGGCCTCCGGCGTCTGCTCGGGGCGCGGGATCAGCTCGTGTCCGTGGTCGGCCTGAGTGCTCATCGTGTCCTCCAGGGGATGCCCAGGCCAGGTTATCCATCTCAGGTCGGGGAGCGTCGGTTCCGCGGAGGCGGGCAGGGGGTGCCTTGTCATTCGTCGTACCTCGGGAGGCCGTCCGTGGAGATTGTCCAGTCGGCGATGGTGACGTCCTCGCCGTAGAGGAAGTCCTTGCGGGTGGCGTAGCGGGGGCCCTCGGGGGTGGGGTGGATGTCGGTGAAGACGGCGCCTTTTGCTGTGCGGGGGTCGAAGATGGCGTAGACCGGGATGCCGAGCAGGGGGTAGTCGCGGAGTTTGGTGATCCAGTC
>NZ_LIRL01001449.1 GCF_001419795.1 Streptomyces niveiscabiei | reverse complement strand
GGTGAAGGGGGGTCCGCGCGCGGGTGGGGTGTTTTCTGGATCGGCACGCGCGCGCGGTGGGGTGTTGCGGGGTCCGGCACGCGCGCGTGAAGTCACGGTTCCAGGATCACCTTTCCCGTCGTCCTGCGGCTTTCCAGGGCCCGGTGGGCGGCTGCTGCCTGCGCGAGGGGGAAGCGGTGGACGGCTGGTGTGAGGGTGCCGGTTGCGGCCTCTGTGAGGGCTTGGGTCTCCAGTGTGCGGAGGGGGGTTTTCTCGAACATGACGGGGCCGAGGACGTGTTGGGACAGGCCCGGCACCTCGTGGGCGGTGCCGTTGGTGACGCCCTGGGAGGACCAGCCGAAGATGAGGTGTTGGCCGGTGGGGGTCAGGAGGGCGGTCGATTCGCGGGCCGCTTCGCCGCCCACGCCGTCGAGGACGATCGTGGCGCGGCGGGGGCCCAGGTAGGTGCGGAGGTGGTGGGGCCAGTCGGGGGTGGTGTAGTCGAGGGCGAGGTCGGCGCCGTTCGCGCGCGCCTGCGCGGTCTTCGCCGGGCCGCCTGCCAGGGCTATGACCGTGGCGCCCCGGTGTTTGGCGTACTGGACCAGGAGGGTGCCGATTCCGCCTGCCGCCGCCGGGATGATGGCGATCGAGGCGGGGGTGAGGGTGGCGAACTGGAGGATGCCGAGGGCTGTGCGGCCGGTGCCGATCATGGCTACGGCCTGGGCTTCGTCGAGGGGGTCGGGGATCTCGTGGAGGCTGAGGCCGCGGTCGGGTTCACCGTCGATACGGGGGCCACGCTGCTCGGCGGGTTCCTCTGGTGCGCGGGCGTTCTGCTGCTGGCCCTCCTCGCATCCCGGCGTACGCCCCTTCCGCTGCGCTGGGGGTTCGTCCACCGCGTCGTACGGCCCGCCGTGTCCGCCGTCGTGTCCGTGCTGCTCGTCGCCGTCGCGGCGGGGTGGGCTGCCGCCGTGTTCGCGTCCCTCCGGGACGATCACCCCGGCCGCATCTACGGCTCGGCGCTCCTCGGTGCGCCCAACGGGGTGTGGGTCGGGGTCGACGTCGGGTTGTTCGTGCCGCATGACGGGCGGGCCAGCGGGATCCTCACGTACGTCCTGCCGGACCCGCTGGACCGGTTGCTCGCGGCTGGGGATCCGCAGTCCGTCACGCTTCCCCGGCTCGCCGAACTCGACGGGCGCGTCTGGCTGTTGGGGGTCGCCGCCGTCCTGATGATGCTGCTGGCGGGCGTGTTCGCGGCGGTCCGTACGCCCGTGGAGGGCGGGGCGCGGCGGTTCGTCACGGGGTGCGCCGTGCGGTTGGGGGTCGTCACGGGGGTGGCCTTGGCCTTGCTCGCCCGGGTGACGGTTGTTTCCGTCGACGCGGGGTTGTCCGTGCTGGGGTTCGACGCGGTGGGGG
>NZ_LIRL01001448.1 GCF_001419795.1 Streptomyces niveiscabiei | reverse complement strand
CGACGGCCCCTTGTATCCCGCCAGCCCCCACGAGTTGCCCTCGGTCGGCCCGCCCACCTGCCTCGTCGGCAACGCCGTCGGCGGGACCCGGAGTTGTGTGGTGACGGGGTCGTGGGAGCCGGGGCTCCAGGACTGTTCCGCGAGTTCCCAGAGCGTCGTGAGGTGGACCGGCGAAGTCCCCGTGGCCTCGGCGAAGGTGTCGACCGCCCGGCGGGGAGCCAGGAGGCGGCCGTCCAGGAAGCGTTCCCAGGACGTACGGCTGTAGCCCGTCCGCTCCGCCAGCGCCGTCGCGCTCAGCCCGCTGCGGTCGACCGAGCGGCGCATGTGGACGACGAACTCGGCCATCCGCGGGTCGAGTTCGTCCGGCAGAGGCGTCCAGCGAGCCATCGTGTCCCCCCAGTGACAGTCCGTCCCGTTCAGAGACGTTAGTCCGGTTCGGCGCCGGAATCGACAGGCACCGGGAGGGAATTGTCGATGTGTCGACGGGGCCTCAGGTCTTGACCGTGAAGTGCAGGGTGTCCTTGAGGAAGGGGATCTGGAGCAGGGGGTCCGGCTGGGCCATCAGCGCGAGCAGCACGATCGCCAGCCCCAGCACCCCGTACGTCACGATGTCGGTGAACCGCGACCGCACGGCCAGCATCCCCACCCCGGGCAGCAGCCACCGCATGACGGCCCCGCCCAGCAACGCCACCCCGATGAGGATCGTCCCCACCCGGAACTGGTCCAGCGCGGTGATCAGCAGCCCGAGCGCCACCGTCCCGAACACCGCCAGCATCGGCCACTGCCGCGCCGGCACGGACGACGCCCCGGCGACCGCCCGCCCACTCCCCTCGGGCCGCGCCGTGTCCCGCGTGATCCGCGGAAACCTCCTGCTGCCACGCCGGTTGACTGCCTCTTCGGCCACGGGCTCCTCACCTCGATCGTTCGTACGCTGCTGTCCGGTACCACGCGGACGGGATGCCTCACCGTTAGGGAGTCCGGCGGCGGGGGGTTCGGTTGCGGGCGGCTCGGTCACGAGCGGCTGGGTCGCGCCGGGTTCGGTCGCGAGCGGCTCGGCGGTACGGGATTCGACGGTACGCGGCTCCCCCGCACGGGACCTCGCCGCGGCCTTCCCCTCCGTACCGCCCTCCCCCTCAGCGCCCGGCACCGCGCTCCGCCGCCTCGACCACGTTGACCAGCAGATGCGCGCGGGTCATCGGGCCCACTCCGCCGGGGTTGGGGGAGATCCACGCGGCGACCTCGCGGACGTC
>NZ_LIRL01001447.1 GCF_001419795.1 Streptomyces niveiscabiei | reverse complement strand
GTCCACCAGTCCGTGGCGGCCGAACTCGGGGTGGGAACCAGGGCGGTGGTGAGCAGCAACAGCAGGAGGGTGAGCAGAGTGACGCGTCTGCGTCGGGCCGTGGTCATGGGGCGGTCCCTCGGGTCGGCGGGGGCGCGCGCGGTCGATGAGCCGGGGTGTGCGGCGTTGGCCGGGGTGTACGGCGTCAGCCGGGGTGTGCGGTGCTCCCCCACCGTTCCACGGAATTGTCATGACCGTCGCAAGATCTTCACGGACGAGGATCGGGGTGGAGCCGGTGCGCAGTCAAGAGTTGGGAAAGACCGACTGGTCGGAATCGCTTCCGGATGCCGGGACTTGCTCGGCTACTCTCGGTAACTCCGCAGCTTTCTATAGAGAGTTGCCCGTCCGATGCCCAGCGCCGACGCCGCACGCGCCTTGTTGCCGCCGTGCCGTTTCAGCGCCTGGAGTATCGCCGTGCGCTCCGCGTCCTCCATCGGGCTCAGGGGGCGGTGTGCGGGGCCTTCCCTCACCGCATCGGGGAGTTCGGCCCTGCGGACCGGGCCCGTGAGGCGGCGGCCCTGCGCCAACGCGTGCACGACGTGCGCGAGTTCGGTGAGGTTGCCCGGCCAGGGGTGGCGTTCCAGCGCCCGCAGGGCGTCCAGGGACCACGTCAGCGGGGGCTGTCCGGCCGGGGGCTTCGGGGCGAGCGTCCTCAGCAACTCCGCCATGTCCTCCGGGCGTTCACGCAGGGCGGGGAGGGTGATCGTGCGGGCCGCCAGGACGTCCAGGAGGCGCTGGAGGCAGGGGCCCGGGGGCGTGCCGGGGGTGTACGTGACGTACAGCTGGGCCGTCGGGTGCGTGTCCAGGAGGGAGTTGAGGGTCGCGATGTCCGGTGCGGCGAGGCGTTCCGCGTGGCGGAGGATCAGGGGGTGACCTGCCGTCAGGTGGTCGACCGCGTCGCCGAGTTCGGACTCGGCCGCGTCCACCGTCCGTGCGTGCGGGGTGAGTTCGCGGGCCAGGGTGGTCTTGCCAGTGCCCCGCTCGCCGGTGATCAGCAACGGGGGTCGGGTACGGCAGGGTTCGGCGCCGTTCTGAACCGGGGCCGGGTTCAAGACGGCGACCACTCCTACGATCACCTCGCCCTGCCGCACCGGCGTGAGCTCGACCCGCCGTCCGGCCACCGTGACCTGCCTCGCCTCCGGGTCCTTCAGCGCGGCCCGTTCGAGCCAGTGCAGGTCCTCCGGCGTGAGCGCCCTCGCCGCCAGGTCATCGACCAGCCTGCTATGCCCCCCGAACGCCGCGACCGGGCGATCGCCGGTGCGGGCGGAGAGGTAGGCGTCCAGGAGGAGGCGTTCGGGGGCGGCCGAGCGGGCGAGAAGCTCGGCTTCGACGGCTGCGGCTATGGCTTCCGCTAGGGCGGCGGAGGGGTGGTGGGG
>NZ_LIRL01001446.1 GCF_001419795.1 Streptomyces niveiscabiei | reverse complement strand
CCCTGCGCGCGGTCGCGACGGCGGAGGCGACGAACCGCACGGACGCGGCCGACCAGGACGACGAGTCCGACGAGCCCGCCGTCTGGCTCGACACCGAGACCGCTCTCACCCTCCTCGCCTCGCCCCTCGCCGCCATGGACGCCGCCGACGTCCGCCGCCTCGGGCGCGCGCTGCGCGACGAGGAACGGGCCGGCGGCAACCCGCTGCCGCCACCCTCCGACGACCTGCTCGCGCGCGCGGTCGCCGAACCCGAACGGCTCGCCGCACACGACCCCGCGTACGCGCGCGGGGCGCAGCGCCTCGGCGCACTCCTCGCCGCGGCACGCGCGCGCCTCGCGGACGGCGGCACCGCCGAGGAAGCGCTCTGGGAGCTGTGGGCGCCCACCTCCTGGCCCGGCCGGCTCGCCAAGGCCGCCCTGCGCGGCGGCGCGGCGGGACGCAACGCCGACCGCGACCTCGACGCCGTGTGCGCGCTGTTCGCGACGGCCGCCCGCGCGGAGGCCCGCACCGGCGGCCGGGGCGCCCTGAACTTCCTGGAGGAACTGGAGGCCGAGGACATCGCGGCCGACACCCTCACGCGCCGCGTCGTACGACCGGACGCGGTGCGCCTGATGACCGCGCACCGAGCCAAGGGCCTCCAGTGGCGCCTGGTCGTCGTCGCCGGGGTCCAGGAAGGGCTCTGGCCCGACCTGCGCCGGCGCGGCTCCTTGCTGGAGGCCGACCGCATCGGCCGCGACGGACTCGCCGAACCGCTCACCCCGGGCGCGCTGCTCGCCGAGGAGCGCCGCCTGTTCTACGTCGCCGCCACCCGCGCGCGCGAGCGCCTCGTCGTCACCGCCGTGAAGGCGCCCGCCGACGACGGCGACCAGCCCTCCCGCTTCCTCACCGAACTCGGCGTCGAACCCAAGGACGTCACCGGCCGCCCCCGCCGCCCCCTGTCGGTCCCCGCGCTCGTCGCCGAACTGCGCGCCACGACGGTCGACCCGCGCGCCTCCGACGCGCTCCGGGAGGCCGCCGCGCGCCGCCTCGCCCGCCTGGCCGCACTCGCCGACGAGGACGGCCGCCCGCTGGTCCCCGCCGCCCACCCGTACCGCTGGTGGGGCATGTGGGACCGCACCGAGGGCAAGGTCCCGCTGCGCGACCGCGACCAGCCCGTCGTCCTGTCCGGCAGCGCCCTCGACCAGCTCGCCAACACCTGCGCCCTCCAGTGGTTCCTGGGCCGCGAGGTGAAGGCCGACGCGCCCGCGACCGCCGCCCAGGGCTTCGGCAACGTCGTCCACGTCCTCGCCGACGAGGTCGCCTCCGGGCGGACCCCCGCCGACCTCGACGTCCTCATGGAGCGCCTCGACTCCGTGTGGAACGCGCTCGCCTTCGACGCGCCCTGGAAGTCCGACCAGGAGAAGCACAACGCGCGCGTGGCGCTCGAACGCTTCCTGAAGTGGCATGTGCTCGACCGCGCGGGACGCACGCCCGTGGCGAGCGAGCACGACTTCGACGTCACCCTCGAAGCAGGCGAGTACGAGGTGCGCATCCGCGGCCAGATGGACCGCGTCGAGGCCGACACCGACGGGCGCGCGTACGTCGTCGACTTCAAGACCGGCAAGCAGGCGCCCACCTCCGCCGAGGTCGCCCGCCACCCCCAGCTCGCCGTCTACCAGCTCGCCGTGCGCGAGGGCGCCGTCGACGAGGTCTTCGACGGCGCCCTCGCGCACG
>NZ_LIRL01001445.1 GCF_001419795.1 Streptomyces niveiscabiei | reverse complement strand
CCGCCCCCACCGGTCCCCGCCCCCACGGGTACGAGTCTCGCGCCGGACGTCAGGACGTACGCCGCGAAGTACAGGAGCAGTACGCCCGTGAGCAGCGGCACGCCTGAACTCCCGTGCGCATGCACGTGCGACGGCGTCGCGGCCATCACGGCGGCCATGTAGACCATCGCCAGCGCGCCCACGAGGTGATGCGCGTGGTGTCCGACCAGCCCACTCCCGCGCACCGCCCACAGCGAGCGCACCGCCGCCACCCCGAACACCGCCAGGTACACCGGCCACGCCCACCCCGGCGGCGTGAACACCCCCGCCGGTACCGCCATCGCGGCCATCCCGAACCCCATCACCGCCTCGCCGCCCGCGGCCCCGCGCTGCCCCTTGTCCGCGCTGCGCATCCGCAGCAGGCAGTACGCCCCCGTCGCCGCGCACAACGCCACCAGCGGCCAGCCGAGCGAAGCCGGTCCGTGCACGTGCACCTCCCCGTGCCGTGTCCTGTGCGTTCGTGAGTGAATCCGTGCCGGGTGTTCGCATGCCGGGTGCCCGCAGGCCGGGCCTCCCGTTCCTGGCGTTCCGCCCAGAGCCGTCATGCCCTGAGCGTTCCGTACGAAGTGAGCGATGCCCGGGGCGGGCGGCGCGCACGCGAGCGCAGAAGTGCACGAGGGGGCGTGAAGGGGGTTCCCGACGCGCCGCACCCGCGTGCCGGACCACTCGCCGGCACCCCGGCCCCGATCCGCAGGGTCGGCCTGTCCGTCGCCGGAGTCGGACAACGTGACGGTGACGCAGCGTGTTTGACGGGACGTCAGCCCGCCGTGCTCCGGTAGACGCCGAACACCCCGCCCTGCGGGTCGCGGAGGACGGCGATGCGGGGGCCTTCGGGGACCGTCATCGGGGCCATCAGGGTCGTACCGCCCGAACGTCCGGCGGTGGACGCCGTGTTGTCCACGTCGGTCACCGCGAA
Organism: Streptomyces niveiscabiei; assembly: GCF_001419795.1. GTDB lineage: Bacteria > Actinomycetota > Actinomycetes > Streptomycetales > Streptomycetaceae > Streptomyces > Streptomyces niveiscabiei. The sequence goes on along the minus strand of NZ_LIRL01001445.1, from coordinate 879 downwards.
GTAGGGGAGCCAGTGCGGGGGGACCTCGGGCGGAAAGCGGTCGTCCATGGTGAGCATGCCGCCGAAGTCCTCGCCGCCTACGCCGAGTTGGGGGTAGCGGGCGGAGGAGCTGATCGTCCAGCCGAAGACGGTGGTGTAGAAGGACTCGGCGCGTGAGGTGTCGCGGGTGAGGAGCTCGACCCAGCCGAGGGCGCCGGGAGAGTTGAAGACTCCGGCGCCCGGGAAAGTCTTGCCCTGCCAGAGCTGGAAGACCGCGCCGCCCGGGTCCGCTGCCACGGCGAAACGGCCGATGTCGAACACGTCCATCGGGCCGACCAGCACCGTGCCGCCCGCCTCGACGAGCAGCCGGGTGCTGACGTCCGCGTCGGACACGGCGAACGACACGTTCCAGGCGACCGGCTGACCGGGCTGGTACAGGGGCGTCAGCGCGGCGACTGCGTCCTCGCCGAGGTACGCCATCGTGTAGCCGCCGGCCTCCTGCCGGGGGTCCGTCTCCGTCCGCCAGCCGAACAGCCCGCCGTAGAACCGTTTCGCCGCGTCCAGGTCGCTGGTCCCCAGCTCGGTCCAGCAGGGCCCGCCGGGCACGGGCGCGTCGAGCTTCATGACGTACCTCCCTAAAACACCCCGAGGCCGGCACGGGAGTCCTCCGGGACCGGCGCCTCGGAGGCGGCGCCCCTTGAGGCCCGCCCCACGGAGCACGGACCTTCCCGGAACCGCCCCCCAGAACGAGCCCCTTGAAGCCGAAGCCGAAGCCGAAGCCCGAGCCCGAGCCCGAAGCCGAAGGCCGGGAGCGGTCCCGGAACACGCGTCCTGGGAGTGCCTCGGAGCATGCCCGCCGGACAGGGACCCCGGAAAGAGCCCCTCCCTGCACGCTAAGCC
>NZ_LIRL01001444.1 GCF_001419795.1 Streptomyces niveiscabiei | reverse complement strand
AGTGTGCGCCTTGAGTGAGGTGGATTGGGGGTACTTGGCGGCTGGAAGGTGGATAGGCTGCCGGGGCTGGGCATGTTGGATCGGCTGACGCGTACGTTGCCACCGGCAACGCTGACCCGCCGCCGTTCCCGGTCGACCTCCGTCACCACGACCTCCACCTCTTGCCCCTCCTCCAGGCCGAACTCCCGCAGCAGCCCCTCCACACCCCGTGTGACCTCGACGAACCCCCCGAACGGCACGACCTTGGTCACCCGGCCCCGTACAACCCGGCCCACCGGGTCGGTGTCGGCGAAGAGTCGGAGGGGGTCCGGGGAGAGGGCGCGCAGGGACAGGCGGGCCTCGGCGTTCCAAGTGTCGTGGCGGAGGAACTCGCAGGTCACGGGGGTGTCGGGGGTGACGATGTCCGAGGGAGAGTCGAAGCGGTACCAGGAGAGTTCGGGGTGGGTGATGAAGCCGACGCCGGGGAACGGGGGGTGGCGAGGGCCGTCGTCCAGGGCGACGAAGACGCCGTAGGACTCGATGGAGGCGATGCGGCCGGTGAGGTGTTGGCCGGGGGTGAGGGATTCCAGGAAGGCGTTCAGTTCGGGGTCGGCGGGGATCATGTGATGCAGCTTCGCATGCTGGCGTCAGGGGTCACGGTTTTTGTCGTTTGGCAAGTATCCCGACGGTGATATTTTGAATTTGTTGCTCACGGTTCCAGAGCCCTTGTCAAGCGCGATTTATCCCACACCCTGAGTCCCCGAAATGCGGCCCCGGTCCCGTACTCCGGCGGTGTTACCGTTGCCCCGTGCGAAATTGTCTCGTCGTCAAAGGCGTCCGGCAGAATAATCTTCGGGATGTTTCCTTGGGGCTTCCCAGGAATGCGCTGACGGTGTTCACGAGGGTTTCCGGGGCGGGGAAATCGAGTCTGGCCTTCGATGCTATTTTCACCAAGGGGTGGCGACGCTATGTCGTGATTGGGCAGAATGGGGCCAGCGGGAAACCGCACTGCTTCTCGGAGAGGAGGCCCTGTCCCCGGGCCATCGGGGCCGAGTGCGGGACGGGGGTGTGGGGG
>NZ_LIRL01001443.1 GCF_001419795.1 Streptomyces niveiscabiei | reverse complement strand
GCGCGGTGCGCCCGGCGGAGCGGGTGAACTGGGGGCGCGGCGCGCGGCGGAGACGCCCTCCGAGAGGGAGCCGGCATCAGAGGGAGCCGGCGTCGAGAGGGTGCCGGTGTTGAGAGGGTGCCGGCCCTTGTGCAGGGCCGGGCGAGAGGCTCGCGGCCTGTGTGGGGCCGGATTCCTACGAGGTGCGCGCCGGGGTCAGCCGGGCTCGACCTCCTCGGACACCGCCCGCGGCGAACTCCCGGTCGACTGAAGGTCCGCGTCCAGTGCGGACAGGTCCGCGTTCAACGACGCCATCAGCTCCTCCATCTGCTGAAGCAACCCCTTCGGCTGCCCGGCGGAGCCCAGTTCCTCGGACATGACGGCCTCCTCGGCCCGCGGCCCCTCCAAGGGGCCGACGCGGGTGACGCCCCGGCGTTGACCTGCCGGGCACGGGTGCCGGGCGGTCCGGCTCCGACGTCCCAACGATCATCACGGGGGCCGGTCACTGCCCGACGCGCCCGGCGCCCGCGAGATTCACCCGGGAGGGGAGCCCGTGGGGCGCCCGTGACCGGCGGGGTTGACGGTCGCAAGGATGTGCGAGGTGCGAGCATGGCCCCATGGATCTCCGTATCTTCACCGAGCCCCAGCAGGGCGCGAGCTACGACACCCTCCTGTCCGTCGCGAAGGCGACCGAGGACCTCGGCTTCGACGCGTTCTTCCGCTCCGACCACTACCTCGCCATGGGCGGCGACGGCCTTCCCGGGCCCACCGACGCCTGGCTCACCCTCGCCGGGCTCGCCCGCGAGACCAAGCGCATCCGCCTCGGCACGCTGATGACCGCCGCGACCTTCCGGCTCCCCGGCGTCCTCGCCATCCAGGTCGCCCAGGTCGACCAGATGTCCGGCGGACGGGTCGAACTCGGCCTCGGTGCGGGCTGGTTCGAGGCGGAGCACACCGCGTACGGCATCCCCTTCCCCGCGGAGAAGTTCGGCCGCCTGGAGGAGCAGCTGGAGATCGTCACCGGGCTGTGGGGCACGCCGGTCGGGGAGACGTACGACTTCAAGGGCACCCACTACACGCTCACCGACTCGCCCGCGCTGCCCAAGCCCGCGCAGGCGAAGATCCCGGTGCTGATCGGCGGCGGCGGCCCCAAGCGCACCCCGCGCCTGACGGCCCGTTACGCCGACGAGTTCAACATGCCGTTCGCCTCCGTCGCGGACACGGAGAAGCAGTTCGGGCGGGTCCGCGCGGCCGTCGAGGAGGCGGGCCGCCCGGCGGACGCGCTCACCTACTCCAACGCGCTGGTCGTCTGCGTCGGCAAGGACGACGCGGAGGTCGCCCGCCGCGCCGCCGCGATCGGCCGCGAGGTCGACGAGCTGAAGGAGAACGGCCTCGCGGGGTCCCCGGCGGAGGTCGTCGAGAAGATCGGCAGGTACGCCGAGATCGGCTCGACGCGGTTCTACCTCCAGATCCTGGACCTGGCCGACCTGGACCACCTGGAGCTGATCTCCGCGCAGGTGCAGACGCAACTGGGCTGAGACCGGGCGGCTGGGGGGCTGGTGTGGTCTGTGACGCGGTTGTGACCGGAGGTGTGGCTTCCGCCACAGCCCGGTGATCGTGCCGGCTGGTGAGGTGGCCGGATGCGCAGACTCCCGCTCCTCGTCCCGGCCCTCGCCGTCCTGCTCGC
>NZ_LIRL01001442.1:253-1273 GCF_001419795.1 Streptomyces niveiscabiei | reverse complement strand
CTTCGCGGGAGTGGGGGCGGGGGTTTTGTCGACAGTCCGTCGGGATTTCCGGGTGGGGAAGTCGGTCGGAAGTCGGACCGGGAGCTGGACGGGAAGTCGGACCGGAAGTCAGCGGAAGTCGGAGGGCTCACCGGTTCGGGTGACGGAGATATCCACAGGCCGTCCCGCATCCACAGTTTTCGACCAAGATCCACACGATTTCCCGGGCCGCCGCATCGTGATTCCACCGCGTCGGACAGGGCCGAGTTCCGGGCCCGTTCCGCTTTTCGGACGCGGGGGTGGCCGGTTTCCGTCCGGCCGCCGATGTCGGTCGATTGCGAGAAGGGGGAGGAAACCGTGTCCGGATCCGTCACACACGACCCGCCGTCCACAGCTCCGGGGCGGCCGGGCAGGCCGCTCATCGTCACCGAGGACGTGTGCCTGCTGGACGACCTGCTGCGGCNNTGCATCCCGCGCTGCCGCAGCGCCGGGGCATCTGGGAGTCCGCGCCGCTGATCCTCGTCGGCGACGACGCCGCCCGGCGCGTACGGCACTCCGCGCGCCGCAGGGGCGTCGTGCTCGTCGGGCGCGACCAGGACGACCCCGACGTGTGGCGGCTCGCCGTCGAGATCGGGGCCGACCACGTGCTGGTGCTGCCCGACGGGGAGCAGTGGCTCGTCGACCGGATCGCCGACGTCGCCGAGGGCGTGGGGCGGCCCGCCCTCACGGTCGGCGTCATCGGCGGGCGCGGGGGCGCCGGCGCCTCCACCCTCGCCTGCGCCCTAGCGGTGACCTCCGCGCGGGAAGGGCTGCGCACGCTCCTCGTCGACGCCGACCCGCTCGGCGGCGGGCTCGACGTCCTGCTCGGCGGGGAGACCGCGAAGGGGCTGCGCTGGCCCGCCTTCGCCGCCTCTCGGGGGCGGGTCGGCGGGGGCGCGCTGGAGGAGTCGCTGCCCGAGCTGCACGCGCTGCGGGTGCTCAGCTGGGATCGCGGGGACTGCGTCGCGGTCCCGCCGCAGGCCGTCCGCGCGGTCCTCGCCG
>NZ_LIRL01001442.1:0-247 GCF_001419795.1 Streptomyces niveiscabiei | reverse complement strand
CCGCGCCGTCGCCGCGGCCGGACGTGTCGCCTCGGCCGTCGGCATGGTCCTGCGGGACCTCCGGGTCGCCGTCCGCGCGCCGTGCGTACCCGGTCTCGACGACCACGAGGTCTCCCGGCTCCTTCGGCTTCCGCTGGCGGGCGAAGTCCCGCTGGACCCGGCGCTGTTGAAGGCGGACACGGGGCGCAGGCCGCCGGGGGCGGCGGCTCGGGGGCCGTTGGGGCGGTTCTGCAAGGAGTTCTGGGAG
>NZ_LIRL01001441.1 GCF_001419795.1 Streptomyces niveiscabiei | reverse complement strand
AAGAGACAGGTGTGTGCGGGGTGCGGGGTGGGGGCGTGTGGGCGAGGAGTAGCGTCGGGTTCATGCGTGCGATCACGATTACGGAACCTGGTGGGCCCGAGGCGTTGGTCTGGGCGGATGTCGAGGACGCGGTGGCCGGGGAGGGGGAGGTGCTTGTCGAGGTCGTCGCCGGGGCCGTCAACCGGGCGGATCTGCTTCAGCGGCAGGGGTTCTATGATCCGCCGCCCGGTGCCTCCCCCTACCCCGGGCTCGAATGTTCCGGGCGGATCGTCGAGGTTGGGGCCGGGGTGAGCGGGTGGGACGTCGGGGACGAGGTGTGCGCGCTGCTTGCGGGCGGGGGGTACGCCGAGAAGGTCGCCGTTCCCGCGGGGCAGTTGCTGCCGGTTCCCAAGGGCGTCGATCTCGTCCGCGCCGCCGCGCTGCCCGAGGTCGCCTGCACCGTCTGGTCCAACGTCTTCATGGTCTCCCATCTGCGGCCCGGGGAGACGCTGCTCGTCCACGGTGGGTCCAGCGGGATCGGGACCATGGCCATTCAGCTCGGGAAGGCCGTCGGGGCGAAGGTCGCGGTCACCGCGGGTACGCCGGAGAAGCTGCGGCGGTGTGCGGAACTCGGTGCCGATGTGCTGATCGACTATCGCGAGCAGGACTTTGTGGCGGAGGTGCGGGCCGCCACCGGGGGTGTTGGGGCCGACGTCATCCTCGACAACATGGGGGCGAAGTATCTCGACCGCAACGTCCAGGCCCTCGCCGTCAACGGGCGCCTCGCGATCATCGGCATGCAGGGCGGGGTCAAGGCTGAGCTGAACATCGGTACGTTGCTCGCCAAGCGGGCCGCCATCAGCGCGACGTCCCTTCGGGCCCGTCCGCTGGAGGAGAAGGCGGCGATCGTGGCGGCGGTTCGCGAGCACGTCTGGCCGTTGGTGTCCGAGGGGCACATCCAGCCGGTCGTGGACCGCGAGATCCCGATGCCGGACGCGGCCGAGGCGCATCGGGTGGTGGAGGGGAGCGGGCATGTGGGGAAGGTGCTGTTGGTGGTGGGGCGGTAGGTAGAG
>NZ_LIRL01001440.1 GCF_001419795.1 Streptomyces niveiscabiei | reverse complement strand
ACCCACACCGCCGCCCCCGTCCCCCGGAGCGCCACCAGAGCCATCGCGGCGGCGACCATCGGCAACGCCCTCGAATGGTTCGACCTCGCGGTGTACGCGCTGATGGCCGCGCACATCGGCCGCACCTTCTTCCCCAGCGGCGACCCCGGCGTCCAACTCGTCCAGGCGTACGCCGTGTTCGGGGTCACCTACCTGATCCGGCCCCTCGGCGGCCTCCTGCTCGGCGCCTACGCCGACCGGCACGGCCGCAAGAAGGCCCTGATGCTGTCGATCCGGCTGATGCTCCTCGGCACGCTGATGCTCGCGGTCATGCCCGGCTACGACACGCTCGGCATCGCCGCGACGATCGGCGTCGTCGTCGCCCGGCTCCTCCAAGGGTTCGCGGCGGGCGGCGAGTTCGGGGCGGCGACCTCGTTCCTCGTCGAGCAGGACGAGCGCCGCAAGAGCTTCCTCGGCAGCTTCCAGTTCGCGAGCCAGGGCCTGTCGACGCTCATGGCGGCCGGGTTCGCGGCGGGCCTCACCGCCGTACTGAGCACCGGGCAGATGGACGCCTGGGGGTGGCGGGTTCCCTTCGTCTTCGGCCTGCTGATCGGGCCCGTCGGCTACTTCGTGCGGCGCTACGTCGAGGAGTCCCCGGCGGCCCCGCGCGAGCCGCAGGCCAAGTCGCCGATGGTGACGGTGTTCCGCGACCACTGGCGTGGGCTGCTGATCGCCGGGGGCGTGCTGGTCGTGTCGACGGCCGTCAACTTCATGCTCCAGTACCTCCCGACGTACGGGATCAACGAACTCGGCCTCGACGACTCGCTGTCCTTCACCGCGCTCCTCATCGCCGGGGCCGTCCTCACCTTCGTCACGCCCGTCGTCGGCCTGCTCGGCGACCGGTACGGGCGGCTGCGCCTCATGGTCCCGGCCGCGCTGCTCCTCGGCGTCTCGGCGGTCCCCCTGTTCCTGTGGCTCACGTCCTCCCCGACGTTCCTGACCCTCGCCCTGTGCACCACCGTCCTCGGCCTGCTCAAAGCCCTCTACTTCGGCACGCTCCCCTCGGTGATGGCCGACGCGTTCCCGGCCCACGCCCGCGCCACCGGCCTCTCCTTCAGCTACAACACGACCGTCGCCGTCTTCGGCGGCTTCACCCCGACGATCGCGGCGGCCCTGACGCAGGCGACGGGGTCCGGAGTAGCCCCCGGGTACTACCTCCTGGCCACGGCCCTGCTGAGCGTGGCGGCGCTGGGGGCGGCGGTACGGGTGGGAGGCATCCGCTGAACAGAAGCAGCCGCCCACCAACTCCCCGGCGGCCACCCCCGACCCGGTATCCTCCGGCGCCATGACCACCCCCCTCCCCAGACTCACCGACGCCCACCGCCG
>NZ_LIRL01000144.1 GCF_001419795.1 Streptomyces niveiscabiei | reverse complement strand
CCACCACCCCGACCCCCACCCAGACTTCGAGCGGACCGAACGCCAAGGAGACCCCACGCGATGACCACTCCCGAGACGGGTGACAACACGGCCTGGGTGCTGGAGCCGATTCTTGAGGTGCCGCAGGTGATCGCGGCGGTGATCCTGACCCGCGACGGCCTGATCACCGGCTACACGGACGCCCTCTCGCAGCCCTCGGCGGAGCGCGTCGCGGCGATCACGAGCACCGTGCAGGGCGCCTGCCGCACGGCCGCCGCCGCGTTCGCGGACGCGGAGCGTGCCGTCGTCCGGCAGGTGGTGATCGAGTCGGACCTCGGGTACGTGCTGATCGTGCCGACGGACCACGGGACCTGTGTCGCCGCGTACGGCACCGCGGACGTCCGCCTGGATCTGCTGGCGCACCGCGTGCACTCGCAGGTCGCGCGGCTCGGCGAGAAGGCCATGGCGGCGGTGCCCCGAGGAGCCGACGACGCCGGACCCGCGTGACGGGGCGTCCACCCGGCCGGCCCCTGGTGCCCGCCTACCTGTCCACCGGCGGCGTCGCCCGCCCGAGCCGCCCTCGCCTGGAGCGGCTCACGGTCCTGGCCCGCGACCCTGCCGTACCGCTCCCCGAAGGGCTCTCGGCGGCCGAACTCGCCGTGCTGGACGCGCTGTCGGGGGGTGCGCTGGCGCTCGTGGAGGTGGCGGCGGTGCTCCGGCTGCCCGTGTCGGCGGTGCGGGTGCTGATCGCCGGTCTGCTGGACCGGGAGCTGCTGCTCGCCCGTGCCCCGGTCGCGTCCGCCGCGCACTACGACCCCGACCTGCTGAAGAGAGTGGCCGATGGCCTCCGCGCCCTCAAGCGTTAGCCCCCCGCATCTCCCGGACAGCGCACAGGAGTTGGTGAAGATCCTGGTCGCGGGCCCGTTCGGGGTCGGCAAGACCACGCTCATCGACTCCGTCTCCGAGATCACGCCGCTGCACACGGAGGAGCGCCTCACGCAGGCGTCCGCGCACGTCGACGACCTCGCGGGCGTGCGGGAGAAGACGACGACCACGGTCGCGATCGACTTCGGCCGCATCAGCCTGCCCGGCGGGGTGGTGCTGTACCTGTTCGGTACGCCGGGCCAGGAGCGGTTCCGTGAGCTGTGGGAGGACATCTCCTACGGCGCGCTCGGCGCGCTGGTGCTGGTGGACAGCCGCCGGATCGGGGCGTCGTTCGACGTGCTCGGGCTGGTGGAGGACAGCGGGCTGCCGTACGCGGTCGCGATCAACGCGTTCCCCGACTCGCCCCGCCACCACACCGACGAGCAGGTGCGGCGCGCGCTGGACCTGGAGGCGGGCACGCCGATGGTGACGTGCGACGCGCGGGACGCGAACTCCTCGATCGACGCGCTGCTCGCGCTCGTCGACCACCTCATCGCCAGGGAGCCCCGGTGACCACCTATCCCCCGGACCAGCGCGACTTCTCCCGTTCGGCCCCCGTGCGGCTGTGGGAGGACGACTTCGCGGCGGACCCGTACCGCTACTACGCGGCGCTGCGCGCGCAGGGCCCGGTCGGCTGGGCCGAACTGGCGCCCGGGGTCACGGCGTTCGTGGTGACGGACCGGCGGGCGGCGCTGGAGGTGCTGCACGACGACGCGACGTTCTCGCACGACCCGCGTGCCTGGGAGACGACCGTCCCGGTGGACTCGCCGGTGCTGGGGATGATGCGCTGGCGGCCCAACGCCCTGTTCTCCGACGGCGCGGCCCACGTCCGCTACCGCCGTACCCTCCTGGACGTGTTCGACCTGGTCGAGCCGCACGATCTGCGGGCCCGCGTGCACCGGGCGGTGCGGCTGGTGGTGGGCCGGATCGGGCCGCGCGGCGAGGCCGACCTGGTCGAGGAGTTCGCGCGCCCGCTGCTGGCGCTGGTCTTCAACGACCTGTTCGGGCTGCCCGACAGCCAGGGCGACCGGCTGCACCGGGGCCTGGCGCGGATGATGGAGGGCGGCCCGGAGGCGGCGGCCGGTGAGGCGGAGTACGCCGGGTACGTCCTGGACCTGGTCGCCGCGAAGGCCGAGAACCCCGGCGAGGACCTGCCGAGCCGGCTCCTGGACCATCCGCTCGGGCTGACCGAGGAGGAGGTCACCTGGCAGGTGTTCCTGACGCTGGGCGCCGGTCTCGAACCGACGGCGAACCTGGTCTCCAACACCCTGTCGCGGATCCTGGGCAACGACGTGTACTACTCGACGCTGACCAGCGGCGCGCGTCCGGTGATGGACGCGGTGGTGGAGGTGCTGCACCACGAGACGCCGCTCGCCAACTACGGCATCTACTACGCGCGCGAGCCGGTCGCCTTCCACGGCGTGTGGCTGCCGGAGACGGTCCCGGTGGTCGTCTCGTACGGGGCGCTCGGGCACTTCGCGGAGCGCGAGGTGACCGGCGGCCGGCACCCTTCGGACGCCTCGCACCTGTCGTGGGGCGCGGGCCCGCACGCGTGCCCGGTCAAGCAGCACACGCTGCTCATCGTCACCGAGGCCATCGAGCGCCTGACGCAGTGGCTGCCGGACCTCGCACCGGTGCTGCCGCGCGAGCGGCTCGCCTGGCGGCCGGGCCCGTTCCACCGGTCCCTGCGGGCCCTGCCCGTCCGTTTCACCCCCCGTACCCCCGACCAGCCTGGAGATCTCCCGTGACCGTGACCGACCGCATCGCGATCGACCCGTTCGGCGCCGACATCCCCGCCGAGTCCGCGCGGTTACGCGCCCTGGGCCCGATCGTGCCGGTGGAGCTCCCCGGCGGGATCCCGGCGTGGGCGCCGACCGGGTACGACACGCTGAAGGACCTGCTCCTCGACCCGAGGGTCAGCAAGGACCCGCGCAGACACTGGCGGCTGTGGCCCGAGGTGCCCGAACACCCGTCCTGGGGCTGGGTGCTGGGCTGGGTCGGCGTCGTCAACATGCTCTCCACGTACGGCGAGGACCACACGCGCCTGCGCAGGCTGGTCGCGCCGAGCTTCACGGCGCGCCGTACGGAGTCGCTGCGGCCCCGCGTCGAGGCGATCACGACGGAGCTGCTGGACGCCCTGGAGGGCGCGGACGCCGTCGATCTGCGGGCGGCGCTCGCGCATCCGCTGCCGATGCGGATCATCTGCGAACTGTTCGGTGTCCCCGAGGAGTTGCGGGACGCGACGGGGCGGCTGATCGCGGCCATCATGGACACCTCGGACCCCTCCCCCGAGCACGCGGCGTTCGTGCAGGAGCAGATCGGCGCGGTCCTCGGCACGCTCATCGTGCGCAAGCGGGCACAGCCGGGCGACGACATGACGACCGAGCTGATCCGGATGCGCGACGAGGACGGCGACCGGCTCAGCGACGAGGAACTCCTGTACACGCTGCTGCTGGTGATCGGCGCCGGCTTCGAGACGACCGTGAACCTGATCGGCAACGCGGTCGTGGCCCTGCTGCGCCGCCCCGAGCAGCTCGCGGCCGTCCGCGCCGGGGAGCTGTCCTGGGACGGCGTGATCGACGAGACGCTGCGCGTGCACCCGTCGATCGCGTCGCTGCCGCTCAGGTTCGCGGTGGAGGACCTGACGGTCGGCGGGGTGGCGGTCCCGGCCGGGGACGCGATCCTGACGACGTTCGCGGCGGCCGGCGTCGACCCGGCGCACTACGGCGGTGACGCGGACGTCTTCGACGCGGCGCGCGGCGCGGACGACCACCTGGCGTTCGGGCTCGGTGTGCACCGCTGCATCGGGGCGCCGCTGGCCCGCATGGAGGCGTCGTACGCGCTGGCCGCGCTGTTCGAGCGGTTCCCCGGACTGGCGCTGGAGACGGACGACTTGAAGCAGGTGCCGTCGTTCATCGCGTTCGGGTGGCAGGAGATCCCGGTGCGGCTGCGGGGCTGATCTCGTGGGGTGCGACCGGTCCCCCGCCCTGGTCGCACCCCGATGACCTGTGAACGTACACACCAGGGTCCGGGGTGTGAATCGCACGGATGCCCGGCCGGGGCTCACCTGTGCACAGGGCCGCCCGGTTCGTCCGGGTTCGCCGGGCCGGGGACGTCTCCGGTGACGAGGTGGGCGAGCACCACTTCGTACAGGTCGCCGCCGGGGGCGAGGAGTTGGCGCTCCAGGACGGGTTCGGCGCTGCGGACGTGGTCGCGGACGGTCTGCGGGTGGATGCCGAGGGCGTCGGCGGCGCGTTCGGCGTTGCCCTGGGCGGCGATCCAGGCGCGCAGGGTGCCGCGCAGGTCGCGGGGGTCGGCGTCGAGGCGGGCGAGGAGGGTGTGCGCCCAGGTGCGCAGCGCGGGGGCGGTGAGGAGG
>NZ_LIRL01001439.1 GCF_001419795.1 Streptomyces niveiscabiei | reverse complement strand
ATAAGAGACAGGAGTAGTCCCCGCTCCCGGCACCCCAGTACCGCACGAACCCCTCCCGCACGGCCCCCACCAGCACCCGCTGATCGGCGAACCCGCCCTGCGACCCGTCGTCGGCCACCAGATGCGGCCCGAAGTACACGCCGGGAACAAGCAACACGGCAACGGGCACGAGCACACGGGCCCGCAGAAAACCGGACGACGAGGGCACCAGGGCGTTACTGGACAAGGCGATTCCTAAGTCACTGGAGGACAACCCCCCTCACCCTGCCGCACCCACCCCCGTTGATCACTGCGGCCGACCACCCACTCGTACCGGGGGTTTGCCCTACCTCCGGGAGCCGGCCAAGGCTCCGGTCACCACCCCGGCCGAGCGCTCACACCCCCGTCCACCGGAAGGTCCACCCCCGTGATCCAGGACGCCGCGTCGGACGCGAGGAACACGCACGCCGCTCCGATGTCGGCCGGGGTGCCGAGGCGGTGGAGGGGAGCGGCCGTGTGCCAGCGGGTGACGCCCTCGGGCCAGGTGGCCGTGAGGCCGGGGCGGGCGATGAGGCCGGGGGAGATGGTGTTGACGCGGATGCCGAGGGGGCCGTATTCGAGGGAGGCGGCGCGGGCGTGCATGATCAGGGCCGCTTTGGAGACGCTGTAGTGGGTGTGGCCGGGGGAGGGGCGGGTGCCTTCGATGGAGGCGATGTGGATGATGCTGCCTCCGCCGCGGGGGGCCATCAATGGCGCCGCTTCCTGCGTGCAGGTGAACGCGCTGGTGACGTTGGCCTGTTGGAGCTCCTGCCAGTCGGCCACGGTCAGTTCCGCCAGGGGCTTCACCGGCTGGATTCCCGCGTTGTTGACCAGGACATCGAGCCGCCCCCGCCACTCCGCCGCCTCCCGGACGACCCGCCGGCACTCCTCCTCGCGCGTGAGATCCCCGCTCACCACGACCGCGTCCCCGATCTCCCGCGCCAACTCCTCGGCGAGCCCCGCGGCTCGACGGCAGTGCAGCACCACCGAGGCCCCCGCACCGGCGAGTTGACGGGCGATGCCCTGCCCGATGCCACCACTGGCCCCGGTCACGAGGGCGATACGGCCGGCCAGCGGCCCGGACGTGTCGGTCACGGCGTTCCTTCCCCACAACGAGCGGCGAGTCGAGGTCCCCATACTGGTACGCCGCCGCCGCGCCAACTCCGAGCCGCGCCGCACACCTTGACTCAGACCGGCGGATAGAACTGCGCGTACCACCGCCGCAACGCCCGGATCCCCTGCTCGTGCGGCAACAGCACCGGCCGCGCCAGATGCACCTTGTGATCCCAGATCCGCACCTCGTCCCGCACCTCGCCCAGCGCCTGCGTACGGAACACCAGCTTCAACAGCGGCGTCAGGAAGGGGAGTCGGCGCGGCTTGCGGACGTAGTACAGCATCCGCAGCTCACTGGTCCGCTCGTCGACGGGCGTGCTCAGCGCGATGGCCGTCAGCGACAGCACCGGCCCTTCCGTACGGACGACCATGACCCCCGGCCCGTACATGAACGCGTCGAAGGTGTTGTCGATGTCCCACCGCAGCACCCGCCGCCCGATCCGCCCCCGCGCCTCCGCGAACGGCCCGTCCTCCTTCCACTCCTGCGCCAGCGGTTCCGGCTGGCCGTGGATGAAGTGGAAGTGCGACTCGTCGACGATGTTCTCCCGCATCTCCTGCACGTGCACACGGGCCCGGCAGGTGTCCTCGATCGGCGCCGCGTACCCCCGGTCGGAGGTCTCCGGGATCTCCGGCACCTCCCACTCCGGCTCACCCGGCCCGACGTATACGAACACCAGCCCGCTGTGCTCCCGCACCGGAAACCCGCCGAGCGACACCTTCGGCACCCGCGCCGCGAACGGCGCCCGCACGCACCGTCCGTCCGCCCCGAACCGCCACCCGTGGAACGGACACTCCACCGCCCCCTCCACGAC
>NZ_LIRL01001438.1 GCF_001419795.1 Streptomyces niveiscabiei | reverse complement strand
ACACCGACACCTCCGAGCCGCAACTTCCGTGTCCCCTCCGCCCGTTCGTCCCTCGCCCCGCGCTCGTCCGGCCCCACGCCGGGCGGCTCGGAGGTGTCGGTGTTCGGCTGGGACGTCTCCGCGCTCTGGGAACCCTTGTCGGGTTCCGGCTCGGTTCTCCGGTTCGGTGTGCGCACGACGGTTCCCCCCTGTCGTTCGGCGTCGGTTCAGGTCGTGGGGCGCGGTGGGGCGCGGTGGAGCGAGAGGAGCACGGCGAGGACGAAGAGCGCGGCGAGGGTCGGCGGCGCGAAGGGCGCCAGGGCCTCTCGCCACGCCCAGCCCCCCAGGGCGGCGAGATAGACGAGCCCCCAGCGCGCCGTCCAGGGCAGCCGCAGCCGCTCCCCCAGCCGGGCGAGCACCTGCGACAGCGCGACGAGGCACAGCAGTTGACACAGCGGCGGCGCCCAGCGCAGCAGCGGTACGGGCCCGTCGAGCCCCATCGCCTCCGCGAGGAATCGCGCCGTTTCCGTATAGAACGTCCCGCCCACCGCCCCCGGTTCCCGCCCCAGCGAGACCGGTACGGCGTACAGCGCGAGGACCACGGCCCCCAGCGCCGTCCCCGGCAGCCACGGATCGTGCCGCAGGCTGAGCGTCACCGCCCCGGCGTACAGCAGGAGCAGCACGAGCCCGGCGCCGAGCGCCGTCCAGGGCAGCGCGTCGAGCATCGCCCGCCCGGGCAGGGACCCGGACTCCAGCGCCGCACCCGTCGTACCCGCAGGACCCGTAGTACCCGTCGTACCTGTAGTGCTTGAGGACCGCAGCCACGGCAGGTCCCGCACCCCGAGAGCGAACACGGTGACGGCGGCGACGAGGGCCGTCCACAGCCCGCCCCGCAGCCACCGCTGCCCCTTCTCGGACCACAACCCCCTTGCCGTGTACGCCGGTTCGACGGACCGTTCGGCGAGGAGCCCGCCCGCAGGCGGCCCCGAGGAGGACTCGGACGACGACCCGGAGGACAGTTCGGAGGCCGACCCCGGAGGCGTACCCGGGTAGTACCCAGGTACGAC
>NZ_LIRL01001437.1 GCF_001419795.1 Streptomyces niveiscabiei | reverse complement strand
AGATGTGTATGAGAGAGAGGGGGTGGGGGATCATGCGGGGTATGAGCAGTGAGCGAATCGAGCCCGCGCAGGACGCGTCCGAGCGAGAGATGCTGGAGGGGTGGCTGGAGTATCACCGGCAGACTCTGGCGTGGAAGTGTGAGGGGTTGGACGACGGGCAGTTGAGGACCGCAGCGGTGCCGCCGTCGGAGTTGTCGTTGATGGGGCTGGTGCGGCACATGGCGGAGGTCGAGCGGGGGTGGTTCCGGGAGGTGCTCGTGGGGGAGGACGTCCCGGGGATCTACTTCACCGACGCCGACCCCGACGGGGAGTTCCACCTCACCGAGGCGGACACGTGGGCCGAGGCGTACGGGACCTGGCAGGGGGAGATCGCGGTCGCGCGCGAGAACGCCGCGCGGTACGGGCTCGACGAGCTGTCCCGGGGCAAGAGCCGGTCCACCGGGGAGCCGTTCAGCCTGCGGTGGATCTACACGCACATGATCGAGGAGTACGCGCGGCACAACGGGCACGCGGATCTGCTGCGCGAGCGGATCGACGGCACCACCGGGGAGTGACGTCAGTTCCGGCCGACGCGAGCCGTCCGTACGGGGCAGGAGATCACCCTTGCGGGGCAACCTCCGCTTGTCCATGGCCCCTTCGGGCGCCGGAGCCGACAGAGTTGCGCGGGTGCACCGTACGACGACTACCGCGACCCTGCTGGTGACTGTCGCCGCGTCCGCTCTCACCGGATGCGTGACCGTCCAGCATCATCCGACCGCGCCGGGGGCTTCCGCCGTGCCCGTGCCCGCGCCCGCTGTGCCGCCGTTGCCCCGTCCCGACGGGAAGGGGAGGGCCCGGGTGATCCAGGCGCCGGCGCGGGAGGCGTTGGACATGGTCGCGCCGGCGCGTACGGAACCTCCGGCGCGGCTCCGGGCCGCCGAGCCGACGCCGGTGCCTGCGGCGCGGGGGCGGGAGGAGGCGGGGGCCCGGGAGAAGGCCCACCCGAGGCGTCCCGCCGTACCCCATAAGCCTGCCGGGCCGCGGATCGAGATTCCCGATGTGGAGT
>NZ_LIRL01001436.1 GCF_001419795.1 Streptomyces niveiscabiei | reverse complement strand
CCACCGGAAGCGCCCCCCCGACCACCCGGGACCCGGCCGCCGGGCCCCCCACCCGGCATCACGCCCGACTTCGCCACGGCACCACCCCCACACACCGCCCGCCCCGGTCCAGCAGCCGCCCCATGTGCTTCACCGTCCGCAGCACCACCGACCGGTCCACCACCGTCAGCCGGGGCAGCTTCCCCGCCACATACGCCTCGAAGACGTGCACATCCCGCAGATCCCGCAGCCACACATCGACCAGGAGATTGGCCGGCCCCGCCGTGATCGCGCACATCCGCACCTCCCGCACCCCGGCCAGCACCCGCGTCGTCCGCTCCACGTACGGCGCCGGCACGGACGCGAAGTAGACCGCCGACAACGGCCACCCCGACAGCGGCCGGGCCAGATCACACCGCAGATGCAGCCGCGAGGCCAGCAGCGAACGCACCCGGCGCCGCAACGTCGTCGGACTCACCCCCGTCGCCGACGAGGCGCGCCGGCACGGCGGTCGGCCCGTCGCCGCGCACGCGCAGGGCAACGCGGGCATCCTCAACGCGATCCGAGGGGGCGTCACCAGCGTCGAGCACGGGTACGGCCTCGACGACCGCGCCCTCGACCTCGCGGGCGAGCGCGGCGTGTTCGTCGTACCGACCCTGTCGACCGTGTACGCCGGGATCCTGCTCGCCGTGAAGGCCGCCGCCGGGCTCGACTCGATCGGGCTCACCGGGTTCTGGGCGCTGGTCGCGTTCGTCCTGCTCGCGGCCTGCCTGAACCTGTTCATCGTCTCCGGCTCGGCCCTGTGGTCGCTGGTCGGGCCCGTCTTCGTCCCCGCCTTCATGCTGCTCGGCATGAGCCCCGCGCTCAGCCAGGCCGCGTTCCGCATCGGCGACTCCGCGACCGGGATCATCACGCCGATGAACCCGTACGTCTTCCTCCTCCTCGCGATGCTCCGCCGCTACGAACCCGACGCGCGCATCGGCACGCTGATCTCCCGCCTCGCCATCTTCACCGTCCCCTTCCTCGCGGTGTGGCTCGTCATCCTGGCCGTCTTCTACGGCTTCGACCTGCCGCTCGGGCCGGGCGCGCGGATCGGGCTGGAGTGAGACGCCCACACCGGGGGCGCGCGCCGGTCCGCGCACGCCATCGGCCACCCCACCCCGCAGCACACCCC
>NZ_LIRL01001435.1 GCF_001419795.1 Streptomyces niveiscabiei | reverse complement strand
GGGATGCGGGGCGGCGGGGTGCGTCCCCCGCCCCTCTACACCTCGGCCCTCAGCGCGGCCGTCAGCTCCCCGGCCAGGTGTTCCGCCAGCCCCCTCAGCTCCGCGTGGTCGAACACCAGCGTCGCCGGGAGGCGCAGGCCCGTCAGGGCGCTCAGCCTGTTGCGGAGTTCCACCGCTGTCAGGGAGTCGAGGCCGAACTCGTGCAGGCTGCCGTCCAGAGAGATCGCCTCCGCGTCCGCGTGGCCCAGCAACTGCGCCGCGATCGACCGGACTTCGGCCAGCAGGCGTGCCGCGCGCTCGGCCGGGGCGAGGTCCCGCAGCGCCACGGCGGGCGTGGTGGCAGGCGTCGCGGGCACCAGCCCTCGGAGCAGGCCCGCCGCGCCCCGCGTACGCAGCGTGCCGAGGTCGAACTTCGCCAGCGTCAGCGCCGCCTCGTCCTGGCGCAGCGCCTCGTCGAACAGGGCCAGCGCGAACGGCGTCGGCAGCGGCAGCACGCCGTCCGGGACGTCCCGGTCTCGGACCGCCGCCGTCATGCCGGAGATCTCCTCCCACAGGCCCCACGCCTGGGCCTGGACCGGCAGCCCCTCGGCCCTGCGGTGTTCCGCGAAGGCGTCCAGGAACGCGTTGGCGGCGGCGTAGTTGCCCTGGCCCGGGCTGCCGAGGACCCCGGCGACCGAGGAGAAGAGGACGAACACGGCGAGGCCGGCGTCCTTGGTCAGCTCGTGGAGGTTGAGGGCGCCGTCGACCTTGGGCCGCAGCACCTCTTCGACCTGGTCGGCGGTCATCCCGGTGACGACCCCGTCGGCGAGGACCCCGGCCGCGTGGACGACACCGACGAGGGGCCGATCACCGGGTACGAGGCTCAGCGCACCGGCGAGCGCCTCGCGGTCGGCGGCATCGCAGGCGGCCACGGTGACCGAGGCGCCCAGGCCGCGCAGCTCCTCGGCGAGGGACTCCCCTCCCCCGCTGCGGCTGGTCAGCAGCAGACTCCGCACCCCGTATTCACTCACCAAGTGCCGCGCGAGCAACGCCCCGAGCGTCCCGGTCCCCCCGGTGATGAGGACGGTCCCCGACGCCAGCGAAGGCCGCTTCCCCCGCCCCGGCGCGACCCGGACCAACTCCGGCC
>NZ_LIRL01001434.1 GCF_001419795.1 Streptomyces niveiscabiei | reverse complement strand
CCCCACGGCCGCCCCCTGGGACCCCGGCCTGGCCCCGGCCCTCACCGAACTCGGCCTGCGCATCGAGGAGGAGACCGTCCTGGACGTCCTGCTGGCCGACCTCGCGCCCTGACACCGCGGCGGCTACGAGGTGGAGCGCGCCCCCAGCACCGAGGAGGCACCTCGCCTCGCTCGGTCAACGCCGGGCCGGGGGCGCTCAAAGCATCCGCGACCGGCCGAGTCGTCCGGCTCAGGCGCTGGTGCGGTCGGCGCGCTCCAGGCGTGGCTGCGCCGGAGCCCCCGCCGGCAGACTCGCGTCAGCAGATCCGCGGGAGTTGCTCTCCGAGCGGCATCTCGACGATGCGGCGGGCGCCGACCAGGGTCCGCAGGGTGACCCGGCCTGCGGGGCCGGCCGGCAGGACCTCGCCGATGCGGGTGGCGCCCGCGCCCTCCGGCAGGGAGCGCAGGGCGGTCAGCGCCGGCTCGGCCGCGTCGGGGGCGACGAAGGCGACCAGGCAGCCCTCGTTGGCGACGACGAGGGGGTCGAGGCCGAGGAGGTCGCAGGCGGAGGCGACCGGCTCGGGGACGGGGACGGCGTGTTCGTCGATCTCGACGGCGATCGAGGAGTCGCGGGCGATCTCGTTGAGGGCGGCGGCGAGCCCGCCCCGGGTGGGGTCGCGCAGGGTGTGGACCGCGGGGCCCAGCGGGGCCAGGGCGGCGACCAGCCGGTGCAGGGGCCGGGTGTCGGAGGCGATGTCGCTCTCGAAGCCGAGCCCTTCGCGGGTGCTGAGGACGGTCGTGCCGTGCAGCCCGATCGGCCCGGAGAGCAGGACCGCGTCACCGGGGCGGGCCAGAGCGGCGGAGGGGTCCAGTGCGCGGATGCGCTGTCCGACGCCGGTGGTGGTGACGAACAGCTTGTCGGCGGCGCCCCGGCCGACGACCTTGGTGTCCCCGGTGACGACGGGGACACCGGCCTCGCGGGCCGCCTTGCCTAGTGACCGCATGACGGCCCGCAGGTCGGCCAGCGGCAGCCCTTCCTCGACGATGAGGGAGACCGCCAGCGCGAGGGGCCGCGCGCCGCGCATGGCGAGGTCGTTGACGGTGCCGTGGACGGCGAGGGAGCCGATGTCCCCGCCGGGGAAGAACAGCGGGCTGACGACGAAGCCGTCCGTGCTGATCACCAGGTCGCGGTGGCCGGGCAGCAGGGCGGCGTCCTCCAGGGGGCCGATCCCGCCGCCGGTCGCGGGCAGGATCACCTCGTCGAGGAGTTCGGCGGTGAGGCGTCCCCCGGCGCCGTGGCCGAGGAGCACGACCTCGTCCTCGCGCAGGGGTGCCGGGCACTCGATGGTCATGGGGCGCTCCTTGCGCGTCCGGCCGCGTGGTAGGCGGCGCAGGTGCCCTCGGACGACACCATGGGGGCGCCGAGGGGGTGGCGGGGCGTGCAGCGGGTGCCGTAGGCGGGGCAGTCCGTGGGGACGCGGGCGCCGGTGAGGATGGCGCCCGCGATGCAGGCCGGGTCCTCGACGGGGTGCAGGTCGCCCACGTCGAAGCGGGTCACCGCGCCGAACCGGGCGTACGGGGCG
>NZ_LIRL01001433.1 GCF_001419795.1 Streptomyces niveiscabiei | reverse complement strand
GACACCGTCACCCGCACCGCCCGCACCGCCCTGGACGCCCAACTCGCCCTCACCGCACGCAAGAAGAAGGCCAGGGACGACGTCCGCAGCCGCCTCGACGCCGTCCAGAGACTTCTCGCGACCCTCACCCCGGACCAGCTCACCCGCCTCGCCCGCCTCGAACGCGCCCAAGTCGACGACCGCCAGCGGAAGTTCTTGGCGGACAACGACCTCACCGGCACCGACTCCCCCACCTCGCCGGAGGGCGAACAGGCGGTGCGCTACGCGATGGACCAGGTGGGCAAGCCGTACGAGACCGGCGCGGCGGGCCCGGCCGCGTACGACAACTCCGGCCTGGCGGCGACCTCCTGGGGCCACGCGGGCGCGCGGATCCCCCGTACGGCGAAGGAGCAGTGGGCGCGGCTGCCGAGGGTCCCGCTGAACCAACTCCGCCCGGGGGACCTGGTGTTGTACCACCCGGAGGCGACGCACGTGGCGGTGTACGTGGGGAAGGGCAAGGTCGTCCAGGCGCCGGGCCCGGGCGGAGAGGTGAGAGTCACCCCCATCGCCACGGATCCCGTACTGGGGGCGGTACGACCGGCCTAGGCAGGCGGGGCCGACGCCGCGCGGGCGCGACCAGGGCATCACACAACGCCGCCCCCGGCATCTCACTCCCCCGAAGCCGCCCCGATCGCCTCGTCCAACACGTCCCGGGACAACGCCAGTTCAGCGATCAGCCGGTCGATCCGGGCCCGCTCGGCCACCAGTTCCTCGACCAGCTTCCCGTCCGCCACCGCACTCGGCCCCCCGTCCGCGTCCCGCATGCACGGCAGCAGCCGGGCGATGGTCGTACTGTTCAGCCCGGCCGCGTACAGCGCCTGCACGCGGATCACCCGGTCCACCGCCCACTCCCCGAACTCCCGATGCCCACCCGGTGTCCGCTCGGCGACGAGCAGTCCCTGCTGCTCGNNGCTCCCCGATCCGCACCGGCATCGACCTCCTCATACCTGAGAGCCACTTGAATCTGACACCAGTGTCAGGTTCTACGGTACCCGCATGCCACCGACGACTCCCCTCCTCACCCCCACCCACCTGGGA
>NZ_LIRL01001432.1 GCF_001419795.1 Streptomyces niveiscabiei | reverse complement strand
GGAGAGTAGGACGCCGCCGAATAATTTTTAGAGAAACCCCGCACTTCGGTGCGGGGTTTCTTGTTTTTCGGCTTCTTTTTTGAGCCCCTCCCTCCGGAGGGGCTTTTCTGTTTTCTACAGGCGCCCTGCCGCCTTCAGGGCCAGATACGCGTCCGCCAATGCAGGCGCCAATTCCTCGGGCGTCGCGTCGACGACGGTGACCCCGTGGCGCCGGAGCTGTTCGGCCGTGCGGTGGCGTTCCGACTGGGCCTGGGCTGCTGCCGCCGCTTCGTAGATCGCGTCGACGTTGCCTCGGGCCGCCGCCATCCGGGCGATGTGCGGGTCGGCGACGGAGGCCACGAGGACGGTGTGGCGCTGGGTGAGCTGAGGGAGGACGGGGAGGAGGCCCTCCTCGACGGGGGCCGTGTCGAGCGTCGTCAGCAGGACGAGCAGGGTGCGTCGGGGCGCCGTACGGAGGATTGTCGAGGTGAGGGCGCGGGTGTCTGTTTCGACCAGTTCCGCTTCCAGGGTGGCCATGGCGTTGACCAGGGAGGGGAGGACGTCCCGGGCGGTGCGGCCCTGGACGAGGGCGCGGGTGCGGCGGTCGTGGGCCAGGAGGTCGACGCGGTCGCCGGCGCGGGNNCGTCCACGCGGCCCGCGGAGGTGCGGCCGGTGTCGAGGACCAGGAGGATGTGGCGGTCGCGTTCGGGGCGCCACGTGCGCAGGGCGACGGTGGTCTGGCGGGCGGTGGCGCGCCAGTCGATGGAGCGGGTGTCGTCGCCGGGGACGTACTCGCGGAGGCTGTCGAACTCGGTGCCCTCCCCGCGCGTGAGGACGCTGGTCCGGCCGTCGAGCTCCCGTAGGCGGGCCAGTTTGGCGGGGAGGTGTTTGCGGCTGGTGAACGGGGGAAGAGCGCGGACCGTCCAGGGGACCTTGTGGGTGCCCTGGCGGGTGAAGAGGCCGAGGGGGCCGTACGAGCGGATGGTGACGCGGTCGGCCTGGTGGTCGCCGCGGCGGGTCGGTCGTAGGCGGGTGGTGGCGCGGCGGCGTTCGCCGGTGGGGATCGTTACGGGGTGGCGGTCGGTCTCCTGGGCGGTGCTGGGGGGCCAGGCGTCGCGGAGGTCGGCCTTGAGG
>NZ_LIRL01001431.1 GCF_001419795.1 Streptomyces niveiscabiei | reverse complement strand
CCGCCGACGCACCCGGCGCCGCCGCCCCCTGGCCCCGCTGCCCGGACGCCGGTTCACCCTGCGCGGCACCGGTGGAGTTGGCCCAACGCGCGGCCACCACAGGCCGACGGCTGGAAGCCGCAGCGGCGGAGGGCGCCATGCCGTGCGCGGTACGGGTATTGAGCGTGAGCGGCCGGGAAGGCAACAGGGGCAGAGCACGGGACGTGAGACCAGCGGACGCACCGCCGCCCAACAACCCACCGGCACCCCGGGATTGCCGACGCCCGGCGTCCTTGATGACAGAGTCGTCGGCCACGGACCGAGCGACGACGACGGGAGTCGGGGCCCCCGGCGTCGAGGTGCGACGAGCCCCGGGCCCGGCAGCACCCCGGGCACCGGTCGCCCCGTACACACCCTGCGCCCCAGCACTTCCACCCGCCCCGGCCCCTTTAGCGAGAGCCCGAGCGACAACCACCGGCCCAGGAGTACCGCCCCCACCGGACGCGGCAGGACTGGCGGCCGGAACGACGACGGGCCCCCGACCCTCCGAAGCCCCCCGGGACGAGCTGGACCCCTCACCGGAGTTACGAACAGGCGCAGTTGAGGCTGACGCTCCCTGCAAACCACTGCCGTCGGCCAGGGCCCGAGCAACAACCGGCCCCGGACCACCGGGTCCAGCATTCCCGGCGTCCCCCGGAGCAGCCGGAACAACGACCGCGCCTTGAGCACGAGTTCCTCCGGAGACCGAGCCACTGTCGGCGCCCGCCGGACCGGAATCCGCACGAACACCACTCTGCCCAGCCCCAGTCGATGCCTCAGCCCGCTGAACGACACCACCACCGGAGTCACCCTCACCCGAAGACCGAGCAGCGACAACCGGCCCGGGAGCACCAGAACCCCCCGACGCATGGGTCCCGGCAGACCCGGACCCCACCTCGGCCGGCGTCACAACGGGCCCGGACTCTCCACTCCCCTGCGGAAGTTGACGACCAGACTGGACACCACCAGCCGAAGCTTGACGTCCGGACGGCGCACCACTCCCCGAAGCCGGAGCACGCTGCACAACACCCGGCCCACCCCCGTCACT
>NZ_LIRL01001430.1 GCF_001419795.1 Streptomyces niveiscabiei | reverse complement strand
GGGCGCCCTTGGGGTCGGTGGCCACGCCCTGTTTTGCTGCCGTGTGCTGGGCGTTCTGGAGGGCTGTCTCGCAGGAGGAGAGTTGGTCGGCGAGGGTTTCGAGGATGCCGCCGACCGCTTCGACGAGGCCGCCGAAGGCGCCTGCGGTGAGGGCGTCCTCGGACCAGGTGGCGCGGAATCGCTCGGCCGCCTCGCCCTTCCAGCCCGTGTCCTTGACCAGGGCTTCCACCTGGTCCGTCACGGGGGTGATCGCCGCTTCCAGGGACGGCTTCGCCGACTTGTACGACGTGCCCATCGCCCGCAGGCCGCCGATGTCGCCGCCGATCCAGCTGTCGGACATCAGTCCCCGTCCTTCATGAGGTCCTCGAAGAGGCCGTGTACGTCGATGTCGTGGCGGTGGAAGGAGTCGCGGGCGTAGGCGACCTTGTCGCCGTGGTCGTCCATGCGGTCGGCGAAGAGGGTGTGGAGCGCGGAGATGAGGTGGGCGGCCTCGGAGATGGCGTGGTCGAGGCCGGGGTCGCCGCCGCTGACGACGGCGGGGGTGACCTGGCCATGCAGGGCGCGGTAGTTGGTGGCCTCGGTGTGGAGGGTGGAGGACATGGAGGTGAGGTCGGAGAGGACGACGTTGAAGTCCATCAGCGCACCGCCTCCGCGTAGGCCGCGAGGTCGGCCGGTGTCCAGTTGCCCGCGCCGGGCGCGACCGCGGGGTCGAGGCGGACCGTCACTCCGTGTTCCCGCATGCCGGTGGCGAGGACCCCGAGGGACGTGGCGACCCAGGGCTGGGCCTCGCCGAGCGCGGCGGCGAGTTTCCGCGGGCTCGTGAAGGCGAGGGCGACCGCGCCGGCGCCGTCGGGGCGGCCGAACAGTTCGTAGACGATGTAGGGCACCTCGTCGGCGTACCGAGGATGCGCGGGGACGAACACGGG
>NZ_LIRL01000143.1 GCF_001419795.1 Streptomyces niveiscabiei | reverse complement strand
ACGCACCCCCCACCCCTCGCGGCACACCGCCCGTCCCGGAACGCACCCCGGACCACACGGCGGCCCAACTCTACGAAGAGCGCTGGATGTTCCACGGCCCGGCGTTCCAGGGCGTCACCGACCTGACCGCGATCGGTGACCGCCACGTCCGGGGCGTCATCACCACCCCACCGGCCCCGGGCGCCCTCCTGGACAACGTCGGTCAGCTCCTCGGCTACTGGATCATGGCGACCCGTACGGAGCGCACGGTCGTCTTCCCGGTCGGCATCCGGGAGATCCGCTTCCACGGCCCCCACCCCTCCCCCGGCACCCAAGTCGCCTGCCTGGTACGGATCACGGCGCTGACGGACACCGTCCTGGAGGCGGACGTCGAGCTCACCGTGAACGGCACGCCCTGGGCGGAGATCACCGGCTGGCAGGACCGCCGCTTCGACAACGACCCGCGTACCCGCCCCGTGGAGCGCTTCCCGGAGCGCAACACGCTCTCCGAACTGCGCCCCGGGGGCTGGACGTTGGTGCACGAGCGCTGGCCGGATCTCGCCTCGCGGGATCTGATCATGCGCAACTCCCTGGCCGGAGTGGAGCGTTCGCGCTACGCCGAGCACGCCCCGCGCGGCCGGCGGCAGTGGCTGCTGGGCCGGATCGCCGCGAAGGACGCGGTGCGCAGGTGGTTGTGGGAACACGGCGAGGGCCCGGTGTTCCCGGCGGAGCTGCGCGTGGAGAACGACGGCCTGGGCCGGCCGTACGTCGTGGGCGTGCACGGGCGTGAACTGCCCGCGCTGGACGTGTCGTTGGCGCACTGCGCGGAAGCCGGCGCGGCGATCGTCCGGCCGCACCGGCCGGGACCGGGACCCGGCATCGACATCGAGGAAGTCACCGAACGGACCCCGGAGACGGAGGCCGCCGCCCTCGCCCCGGCCGAACTCCGGCTGCTGGACGGCCTGGTGGGCTCGCGCGCGCTGTGGTTCACCCGGTTCTGGGCGGCGAAGGAGGCGGTCGCGAAGGCCGAGGGGACCGGACTCGGCGGCAGACCACGGGAGTTCACAGTCCTGGACGTCACCCCGGACGGCGACCTGCTGACCGTCTCCGGCCGCCTGGAGCGCGCCTACCCGGTGCACTGCGCACCGGCCGCCAACCCGCCGGGCCTGCCGGCGCGGGAGTACGTCGTGGCCTGGACGACGGGACACGCGAACGAAGAGGAGTACGAGGCCCGATGAACGAGGAAACCGTTCTCGCCGACGTGTCCGCCATGCTCGCCCGCCTCCTGGAGGACGAGTACGGCGTCGACGACGCCGAGATCAGCATGGAGACGTCCTTCAACCGGGACCTGGAGCTGGAGAGCATCGACCTCGTGACGCTGGCCGGGCTCCTCCAGGAGCGGTACGGCGAACGGATCAACTTCGCCGAGTTCCTGGCCGGGATGGAGTTCGAGGAGATCATCGAACTCACCGTCGGGCGGCTCGTCGAGTACGTCGTGCTCGGTCTCAAAGCGGCCGAGGAGGGCTGACCCGTGTCGATGGTCGACACCGGCGCGCTGCGGCTGCACGTCCAGCGCATCGGGCCCCGGGGCAGCCGGAGTTCGCGCGCCACGGTCGTACTGGTCCACGGGCTGCTCACCGACAGTCTCGCGAGCTACTACTTCACCGTGGCGCCCTCGTTCGCGGCGGACGGGCTCGATGTGATCATGTACGACCTGCGCGGGCACGGCCGCAGCGACCGGCCGCCCGACGGGTACTCCCTGGACGACGGCATCACCGATCTGGAAGCCCTGCTGGAGCGGCTGAGGGTGACCGGCCCGGTGCATCTGGTGGGCAACTCCTACGGCGGGACGATCGCGTTCGGGTACGCCGTGCGGCATCCGGAGCGGGTCGCGAGCCTCAGTCTGATCGAGTCCGAACCGGCCACGCCCGCCTGGGCGTCGAAGCTGCGCCGCATCCTCGGCCGGGTCGTGCACGAGCTGGCGCACAACGAGTCGGACACCATCACGTGGATCGCCGCGCACCGGGGCCACAACATGGCCCGGCTCGCAAGGGGCGCCGCCCGCCTGGCCCGTGAGACCTCGCTCGGCCAGGACATCCCCGCCAGCCGGATCTTGACGGACCATCAGATCGCGTCGGTGTCCTGCCCGGTCCTCGCGCTGTACGGCGGTGAGTCCGATGTCGCCGAACTCGCTCCCCGGCTCGCGGAGTTGCTGCCCGACTGCCGGACGGTGATCCTGCCCGGCCACGAGCACTCGATCCTCGTCGAGGCCCCGGCCACGGTCGGCGAGCACGTCCGGTCCCTCATCGCCGGGACCTGCGCGGCGGTGACCGCCCGGTGAGCGGCTTCCTCTTCGTCGTCCCGCCCCTCACGGGCCACGTCAACCCGGCCGTCGGCGTCGCCGCACGCCTCGCGGCCCGGGGCCACCGGGTGGCGTGGGTATGCCCGGACCGGGAGCTGGTACGGCGGCTGGCGGGGGCGGACGCGGTGGTGTTCGGCTGCGAGGACGAGGGCGGGGCGCCACACCGCACCGACGCCGAGGACGAGGCGCCGCACCACGCCGACACCAGGGCCGGGGCGCCGCACCCCGCCGACACCGAGCCCGGCAGCGGCATCGCCCGCCTCCTGCGCACCGGCGCCGCCCTCTCCCACCGGCCGCCCGAGATCCGTGGCCCCGAGGCGCTGAAGTTCCTGTGGGAACGGTTCCTGCTCCCCCTCGCGGAGGCGATGGCGCCCGGGGTGCGCCGGGCCGTGGAGGTGTTCCGCCCCGATGTGGTCGTCGCCGACCAACAGGCCTTCGCCGGGGCGCTGGTCGCGGAGCGGGCCGGGGTCCCGTGGGCGACGTCCGCGACGACCACGGCCGAGTTCGTGGACCCGCTGGCCGGTCTGCCGAAGGTGCGGGAGTGGATCGAGGCCCGGCTCGGCGCGCTGCGGCGGTCCGTCGGGGACGCGTCCGGGACCGCCGACCCCCGGTTCTCGCCGCATCTCGTCATCGGGTTCAGCACGCCCGAACTCGCCGGTGACATCAGGTCGGTTCGCTGGGTGGGACCGTCGGTCACCGACCGCCCCGGCGACGAGGGGTTCCCGTGGGAGTGGCTCGACCCGGACCGCGCGACCGTCCTCGTGAGCCTCGGCACGGCGAACACCGACGCCGGGGAGCGGTTCCTCGCCGTGTGCCGGGACGTGGTGCGCGAGCGGGCGGCGCGGCTCCAGGCGGTGGTGGTCGACCCCGGTGGCGTGCTGGGCGGCGAGTCCGGCGAGAACGTGCTGCTCGTGCCGTCCGTCCCGCAGATCGCCTTGCTGGCCAAGGGAGTTGACGCCGTCGTCTGCCACGCGGGGCACAACACCGTGTGCGAGGCGCTCTGGTACGGCGTGCCGCTGGTCGTCGCGCCCATCCGGGACGACCAGCCGCTGGTCGCCGGGCAGGTCGTGGCCGCCGGGGCCGGGGTGCGGGTGCGGTTCGGGCGGGTCGGCGCGCAGAAGCTGGGGGCGGCGCTGGACGCCGTGCTCGACGAGCCGTCGTACCGCGCGCGGGCCGCGCGGGTGGGGGCGGCGTTCCGGGCGGCCGGGGGTGCGGACGCCGCCGCCGTCCATCTCGAAGAGCTTGCCGAGAGGAGTCGTGCGTGAGTGAGGCGAAGGACGAGCGGGAGCGGTGGATCGCGGAGTTGAGGCCGCGCTACCAGCGGGACCTGGCGGCCGGGACGGAGCGGTTCTTCGCGCCGCGACGGGCCGACTGCCCGTGGTGCGGCGGGGAGTTGCTCAGTACCCGGCTGCGGACCACCGACCTGTTGCAGCACAAGCCGGGACGGTTCGCGCTCGACCGC
This sequence comes from Streptomyces niveiscabiei, assembly GCF_001419795.1. Taxonomy (GTDB): domain Bacteria; phylum Actinomycetota; class Actinomycetes; order Streptomycetales; family Streptomycetaceae; genus Streptomyces; species Streptomyces niveiscabiei. The sequence goes on along the minus strand of NZ_LIRL01000143.1, from coordinate 994 downwards.
TGCGAGACGTGCGGGCACATCTTCCAGAACCCCCAACTGACCGACGAGGGCCTGGAGTTCTACTACCGGGACTTCTACGACGGGCTCGGCGAGAAGCAGTTGGAGGGCCTCTTCGACGGGCGGGACACGTCGTATCTGGGGCGGGCGCGCTCCATGACCGCGCACGATCCGGCGCCCAAGCGGTGGCTGGACGTCGGGACCGGGCAGGGGCACTTCTGCGCGGCGGTGCGTGACGGGCTGCTGCCGGACACCGTCTTCGACGGGCTCGACTTCACCGACGGGGTGGAGATCGCCGAGCGGGAGAAACGCGTGGAGCGCGGTTACCGGGGGAGTTTCCCCGCGCTCGCCGACGAACTCGCCGGTCAGTACGACGTGGTGAGCATGTTCCACTACCTGGAGCACAGCACCGACCCGGACCGGGAACTGCGGGCCGCGCGGCAGGTGGTGCGGGCGGGCGGGCACCTCCTGATCGAAGTGCCCGACGCGGAGAGCCGGCTGTCGCGGGTGCTCGGGCGGTGGTGGCTGCCCTGGCTCCAGCCGCAACACCTGCACTTCATGCCGGTGGCCAACCTGCGCGACCGGCTGGAGGAGTTGGGGTTCACCGTGGTCGCCGAGGAGCACACCGAGCCCCATGAGGCGGTCGACCTGGTGGCCGCCGTGTGGCTGGCGCTGGGCCACATCTCGCCGCCCGAGAACACGCCCTGGCTGAAGCAGCCGCCGGGCCTGCTGCGCCGGGCGACCCGAACTGCTGTGTTCGTGGCGGGAATCCCGGCCCTGCTCGCGGCGACCGTCCTCGACCGGATCGCCGTACGCCCGCTGGCCCGGCGGTGGCGGATGTGCAACGCGTACCGGGTGGTCGCACGCCGCGACTGACCCGCACGCCCGACAAGGGGTCGCACACGGACGGCCCCACCCCGTACCGGTCCAGCCCGAGTTCACCGTCGAGAGACACGGCGGCGCGGTACGACGACCACGCCGCCGTGTCTCTCGACGG
>NZ_LIRL01001429.1 GCF_001419795.1 Streptomyces niveiscabiei | reverse complement strand
GGGGCGGGGTGAGGCCGAGGAGGTCGTACAGCTCGGCGCGCAGGCGGTCCAGGGCGCGGCCCCGGTGGGCGAACGCGGCGTCCGTCGCGGGGCCGGTGGCGCCGGGGCGGTAGGCGCGGAGGGCCTCCGGGAGCGCCGTCGTACGGCTCAACTCCGGTACCGCGCGCAGGAGTACGTCCATGGGGCTGCCCGGGATCAGCTCCGGGCCGCCGTCCGTCGCGGCGAGGACCGGGCGGTCGTCCAGCGCCGCGAAGTACAGGGCCGTCGAGCCGTGGTCGGTCACCAGCGCGTCGGCGGCGACCAGCGTCGACGCCCACTCCTCGCGGGGCGCGGCGAGGACCAGGCCCGCGTCGAGGGCGGGGGAGAGGCGTTCGGTGAGGTCGTAGGTGCCGAGGCGGCTGTGTTCGTTGGGGTGCACGATCAGGGCCAACTGGTACTCGTCGTACGGGAGTTGTGCGGCCAGTTCGGCGGGGAGGTCCGGGTGGCGGGACAGCAGGGACTCCGGGCCCCAGGTCGAGGTCAGGGCGAGGAGGGTGCGGGAGCCGGTGCCGAGCGCCGCGCGGTAGCGGTCGCGGAGGGTGCGGGAGGCGAGGAGGCGTTCGAGAGTGGGGTCTCCTACGACGCCGGCCCGGGTGGCCGCGTGCGGGGCGGCCGAGGCGAGGCGGGCGACCTGGCCCGGGTGGGCCATGGCGTGCAGGGCGATCGGGGCGCGGCTCAGGTAGACCGGGTCGAGTCCCGACGCCGAGTCTGCCGAGCCCTCCGCGCGGATCGTCTTGCTGAACCCCGCGCCGTGCGGCAACAGCACGTGCGTACCGGCCAGTTGGGCCAGCTCGCCCTTCGGGCTGGCGCTGACGACAAGGTCGTACACCTCCTCGCGGGCCTGCTCCCACGGGACGATCCGGCCGCCCAGGGCGTCGACGATGGCCAGCGCGTCCACGCCGAAGTCCGAGCCGGGGACGAGGGTGAAGCAGCGCGTGATCCTCGGGTCGCCGGCGAACACCGGGACGACGTCCAGGAGCCGGTACAGGGCGACCGCGGAGCGGGCCGCGAACAGCACCCTCGTCATGCCGGCCGCCCGGTGCCCGTCTCCACCTGGGGTGCGTAGGGCGTTTTCGCAGGTGGGGTGGGGGG
>NZ_LIRL01001428.1:893-1141 GCF_001419795.1 Streptomyces niveiscabiei | reverse complement strand
GGGGGGTGCGGGGTCGGGGCGGTTGAAGCGGCCGGTGGTGGTGCTGTACTGGCGGGCGTGGAGGTCGAGGTTGCCGGTGGTGGGTTCGTAGCGGGCGCCGGTGTAGGCGGGAGTGCTCGCGGGGGCGCCGCTGGTGGTGGTGTTGAGGATGCGGGTGCCGCTGTTGGGGTTCTACAAAAATCCTTGTCCGGAGGTCGCTGATTGATCCTCACCGAGGACTACGTCGTTGGAGCCGGGTTCGCATGAGG
>NZ_LIRL01001428.1:0-825 GCF_001419795.1 Streptomyces niveiscabiei | reverse complement strand
TAGGTGCCTGGTCCGAACGGCGTGAGGGCGGGTAGCTCCGGGGGGTTGTCCATCAGGCACGTGACGCGCAGGTCGCCCGTGCGTGTTTCGACGCTGTGGTCGACGATTTCGTCCCAGGCGCCGGTATCTGCCAACTCGGGGGGATACCGGCGCAACTGGACGCTGACGTCGACCGGGCCGCTGCTGATGCCCGTGCAGACGACGGCGTGCCCGGGGGTGGAGAAGACCAGCCCGTTCGAGGTCTCGAAGCCCATGGGGCCACGCTCGCCGGAGTCCGTGAGTTCGAACACGTGGTAGTCGACGTGGACCGGGCTGGAAGCCGTCGTGGGTGCTGCCTCAGTCATGCGGCCATGCTATGGATCGTCAGTCGACGAGCCAGACGAAGAACGGATCCTTCTTGAGCAGGCGCTCCAGCCGTTCTGGCACCAGTCGAACGTGTGGCCAGGGTGGGGCGGAGTCGCAGCGGACGTCCACGGGCGGGGTGGAACCGGTCAGTGGGGTGCTGTTGGTCCAGGGGGCACTGGCCAGGGCGACGGCCTGCGTTGGGAAGTCGATGGTGGAGGCCGGCGGAGTGCAGGCTCCGTTGCAGGTCGCATCAGCCACGCCACCCCACCGGCCCGGGACACCCCCGAGCCGGTCGCACCGTACGAATCAACGACCCGCGAAGTACGGGACCAGAGCTCTCCGGCCGCATGCACGGCGTGGCCGACACGGCATCCGGTGACCGGGCCCGCCTCAGCGAAGGTTCGGGACGACGACCTCGAACCCTCCGGTGAACGTGTCGAGCAGGCCGAGCAGGGTGTCGAGGTCGGTCCGGTCGCCGGC
>NZ_LIRL01001427.1 GCF_001419795.1 Streptomyces niveiscabiei | reverse complement strand
CCCCACCTGTGATCCCCGACATTGCCAACGGCCCGCCCCCGGCTGAAAAGGTGCTGGTATGAGAATGGAAGCGGACGGCCGAGCCCGGCGCGCCGGTGGTGACTGGGCCGGTGTGATCGCCGCCGCGCAGGCCGGTGACCGGCGGGCGCTGGACGAACTGGTCCAGGGCTGGCTGCCGCTCGTCTACAACATCGTCGGCAGGGCGCTGAACGGACACGCCGACGTCGACGACGTCGTGCAGGAGACGATGCTCAGGGCTGTCGGCAACCTCGGCGCGCTGCGCGATCCGGACAGCTTCCGCTCCTGGCTCGTCGCGATCGCCATGCGCCAGATCCGCGACCGGGCCCGCCACCGCACCCCGCCCCAGCGCCTCGACGAGAACGACCCGCACGACAGCGCGGACTTCGCCGAACTGACCGTCCTCAGACTCCAGTTGGAGGGCCAGCGAAAGGAAGTCGCCGAGGCCGTCCCCTGGTTGGACCCGGAGGACCGTCAACTCCTGTCCCTGTGGTGGCTGGAGGTCTCCGGTGACCTCACCCGGCGCGAACTCGCCGCAGCGCTGGGCATCAGCCGCCAGCACGCGGCCGTACGGGTCCAGCGCGTGAAGGAACGCCTGGAGGTCTCCAGGGGAATCGTCCGCGCCCTCGACGGCGCCTGCCCCAACCTCCGTGATCTGACCGCCCGTTGGCACGGCCGCCCCGACTCCGTCTGGCGCAAACGCCTCGCCCGGCACATCCGGGGCTGCGCCTACTGCGGCGACACCCGCGAACCCGTCGTCCCCGCCGAACGCCTCCTCGTCGGCATCGCCCTCGTCCCCGTCCCCGTCGGCTTCACCCTCTCCCTCGCCCTCGGCGGCAAAACGGCCGCCGCGGCGACCGGAGTCGGCTGGTCCGCGAAGGTCGTGGGGGCGCTCACCAAACCGGCCGTCGCGATGACCGCGGGCGCGACACTGGTGGCGGGCGGCGCGTACGTCGTCGTCCAGACCCCGGACGACCCCCCGAAGCACGCCGTCGTGATCCCCACCGCCGGGA
>NZ_LIRL01001426.1 GCF_001419795.1 Streptomyces niveiscabiei | reverse complement strand
CCCCACCGCGATCGTCAGCCCCAGCCCGTGCCCGCGCGCCCCGCCCTCCGTACGGAACCGCTGGGGCCCGTGCAGCACCAGGTACTCCGGGTAGCCCCCGCCGTGGTCCCGGACCGTCACCACCGGCCCGTCCACCGTCACCACCACCGGCTCCGAACCGTGCCGGTGCGCGTTCGACACGAGGTTGCCGAGCACCCGCTCCAGGCGCCGCCGGTCCGTCTCGACGACCCGGTCCTCGACGACGACCACCTCCGCCGCCCCGCCCGACGCCGCCACGACCCGGTGCGCCAGCGCCCCCAACTCGACCGCGCCGACGTCCAGTCGCTCCTTGCCGGTGTCCAGCCGGGAGATCTCCAGCAGGTCCTCGGTGAGCGTCCGCAGCGCGGCGACCCGGTCGCGGACCAGCTCCGTCGGGCGGCCCGGCGGCAGCAGTTCCGCCGCCGCGTGCAGACCCGTCAGCGGGGTGCGCAGCTCGTGCGCGACGTCCGCAGTGAAGCGCTGCTCGCTCAGCAGCTTGCCCTGGAGCGAGGCCGCCATCCGGTCCAGCGCGGCGGCCACCGCGGCGACCTCGTCCTGCCGCGTCTCCTTCGCCAGCGGGTCGCCGACCCGGGCGTCCAGGTCGCCCGCGCTGATCCGGCGCGCGACCTGCGCGGTCGCCTGGAGGCGCCGGGTCACCCGCGCCACCGCCACCGCGCCGACCAGCAGCGTCACGCCGATCGCCAGGCCCGACGACCACAGGATCGCGTTGTCCAACGCCTCGATCGTGCGCGCCTGTTGGCCGTACTCGACGGCCACCGCCAGCGCCCGGCCGCCGGCCGCCGGGCCCGCCGCCCACATCAGCGGGCGGCCCCGGTAGTCGGCGACCATCGTGCCGCGCTCACCCGCCGCCGCCAGCGCCTTCAGCTCCTGGGGGAGCCCCTCGGGGTCCACGCCCGCGTTCGGCGCCAGCGCGTCGCCCGCCTCGTACGCGTCCGTCGCGTCCGCGAGCTTCGACAGCGCGACGTCCCTCGACTGGCCGACGGTCTGGTTCGTCACCTGGACGTGCACGAGGACGCCGAGCATCGTCGCCAGCGCGCAGCACATCACCGTGATGAACGCCGCGGCCTTGAAGGCGAGGGTGCGGGTCCAGCGGGGGTTGCGGATGAGGCGCGGGGGGCTCATGCGGGGCC
>NZ_LIRL01001425.1 GCF_001419795.1 Streptomyces niveiscabiei | reverse complement strand
CTCCCGCGCCTGCACCGGCCCCGGCCACTCCGGGACCGACTTCGCGGCGTCCGGCGACTAAGAAAGCGGCGAGGAGGACGACTCCGGCGGAGCCCGCGGCCGACCCCAGGTTCGAGAACGGCCCCCTGGCCGTCGTCGACGTCGAGGACGGCCAGACATCGGCGTACTGCGTCGGCGGCCACGTCCTGGACGTCCCCGCCCGTTCCCTGCCCGCGCTCATCGAGTGGACCCTGACGGAGGCCCGCCTCGGCCAGCCCCGCCTGCACCGCCACGGCCGAGACGCCGACCCGGTCCTCGTCCTCACCCCGGCCGCCCTGGAACGCTACGGCCTGCCCACCACCCTGACGGAGGAGGAACGCCGCACCGGACGTCTCCCGGACAACCACAAGACGGTCAAGCAACTCCTCAAGGCAGGCTGGCAGCTGACCCAGCGCGGCTTCGGCCCCTGGGCACGGATCTACCGCCCCGCGGAAGGCTCCCGGCGCCACTGCGTCCAACTGTGCATCCCCGCCTGGAACGCCCTCGACGTCCGCGAATGGGACCGCAAGGACGCCCCGCTCCTGCCGACGATGCACCCCGCCGACCTCGCCCGCTACCTCGGCACCTACGCGCAGCGGGTGACGACTCCACGCGGCACGACAGCGGTCACCGGCCTCGAACTCATGGTCGCCCTGCGCCCACCGACCCGCGCAGAGCGGGACGAGACCACCGGCGAGTGGAAGCGGGCGCTCAACCCGGACGCGCTGACGGCCGTGTACGACGTGGTGGAGTGCGAGGTCCCCGACGAACACCCGCTCCTGAAGGACAGATTCGCCCGCCACCACCTGCGCGGCCCGGCCGAGATGCTCATGGAGGAGCCCTACGACTGGTGCCGTCCGCTGACCGACGAGGAGTGCGAGAACCCCTTCCTCGTCGCGATCGACGTGAACATGTCGTTCGCGGCGGCGGCGAACGGCCTCACGGTCGGCCTGAACGGTCCGACCCACCTGACGGACAACCCGCCGTTCGACGCCTCCCTCCCGGGCTCGTGGCTGGTCGACCTGTCCCACACCGACCTCTCCCGCGTCCGGATCGACGGCCACGGCATCGACGCCCAGCGCCTCCCATCCCCCTTCACCCCGTCCGGCGAGCACCCCGACGGCCCGGCCTGGTACGCCACCCCGACGGTCGCGTACGCGGTGGAACTGGGTTTCGAGGTCGCCCCGGTCGAGGCGTACGTCCGTACGCACAGCGGCCGTTACCTGGACGGCTGGTACAAGCGGCTGCGGGACGCGTACGTGGCGACGATGGCCGACCTCGGCGTCACCACCGACCTCACGGGCCAGGACTTCCTGGACGCGATGACCCACACCGGGGACGCCGACCCGGTGCTGGGCCTACTGGCGGGTGCGGTGAAGGCGACGGCGAAGGGCGGCATCGGCAAACTGCGCCAGCGCAACCGGGGCCAGGTGCCCTACTACGAACCCTGGCCCGCGCTGGCCCGGGAGACCTGGCGCCCCGACATCCGGGCGGCCGTCCTCGCCAACCAGCGCATCGGCATCCACCGCAAGCTGCTGAAGACCGCCGCCCTGGCCGGCGTGTACCCGGTGGCGATCGGCACGGACGCGATCGTCTACCCCTCCGAGGGCCCGTCACCGCTGGACGTCCTGCCGCACACCACAGACGGGAAACCGCTGCCGGGCGGTTTCCGCCTGGGCGTGTCACCAGGCATGGTGAAGCACCAGGGCACGAGAACGGTCCTGTGGGCGGAGGAACAGTTCGAGGAGGCGGGCACGGTCTTCAACCTCGCCAACCTCATCAAAGCGGGCCCCGGCACGGGCGAAGGGGAGTAGCCGACGATGACGGACTCGGTCGGGGACGGCCTGGACGCCGCACTGGAATCGGCGTTCACCCGCCGCATCCCCCAAAGCGCCCAGGCCCAGATGAAATACCTGGTGAAACAGCTCAAGGGCACCAGGGCAGCAGCCGAGGCACTCGGCATCTCCCAGCGCACCGTGGAACGCTACGTGGCGGGCAAACTCAAACGCCCCCGCCGCGACCTGCGCGAACGCATGGAACACGAGGTCAGAAAGCGCTGGCAGCCCCAGGTCCGCGCCCGCGCCAAGAAGAAAGCCACCTCCACCGACGGCGTCATCGTCTCCACCCGCGCCCGCTTCGGCTTCACCGCCGCCCCCGGCACCACCGACGACGCCCGCACCCGCGACATCACCCAGGCCCTCCCCCCGCACTGGGCCCAACGCCTCTTCACCGCCCGCGACGCCGGCGCCGACGAACACCAGCTCCGCGCCATCGCGGCGGACGCTCTGGCGGAGATGTACTTCCGCAACAACAACACGCGCGCGGCGGGCCTGGGCGTGGAGTTCACGGACGTGACACACATCCGCATCGACCTCTAGGGGTCGGCCTGGGCTGTGGCGGTTTCTGCTCCGAGGTGGAGGAGCCGGGCGGGGATCGGTGGGCCGGGCAGCGGGTTTCCGGTGCCCGGCCGGGGCTGGTGCGGCGTGCGGTACTCAGCCGAAGTTCACATCGCTGCACCACATGTAGGCCTGGTCGAGGTGTGAAGCCTGCCAGATCACGAACAGGATGTGGTGTCCGGTGTAGCCGGAGGTCTGGACGGGGAACGTGATGTCGTTCGCCGGGGCGAAGCGGCCGGTCTGCGTGATGAAGTCGAGGCTGCCCCAGCCCAGGGTCTGAGTCTTGGGGTTGTAGCCCTGCTTGCTGACGTAGACCTTGAAGTAGTCGGCGCCGTGGGACGCCTGGTCGTACAGGTGGACCGAGAAGTTGCTGCCGATGGTGGTGGTCTTCCACAGTCCGGGCTTGTCCAGACTGGCGTTCCGGGAGAGGTTGTTGCTACAGAGCGTCCCGTCGGGGGTCCGCGCCTGGAACTGGCCTCCGAGACCATCGCGGAGCGCGCTCATCCAGTTCCACATGGTGTCGGAGTTGGCCTGGAATGCCTGCCAGCACATGGGGTCCTGGGTCTGCATGGCCGGGTTCAGATGGTCGTTGCCCCACGTCTTCCAGCACTGGTACGCGCGGGTGGCGGGGCCGACGACGGTGCCGTGGGCCTGAGCGGGAGCCGGCCAGGCGAGCGCGCCGGCGATCACGGCGAACAGCATGACGAGCGCCTGGAGAGACCGGCGGAGAGACGCCTGCGAACGTCGGGTCAACGGACTCTTCGTGTGCATGTGGGGGGACTCCTTCCAGTTGCAAGGCTGTTATGGGAGCGCTCCCAACGTAGGCTCTCCGGACGGGATGTCAACGGAGTACGCGGAGTTGGTTACAGGGGCAGGCGACGAGCAGGAAACCCGCACGACTCACCGGCACGCGTTCACGTCCACCGCATGCCGATCGCGGACAGCAGCTCCATCCGCTCCGGCGTCAGGGTCGCGGCCCGGCTCCGCTGATTCCCGATCCAGGCCCCCAGCTTGTGCTCCCGTTCCTCCTGGTCCTCGCCGACAACCCGTTCAACCCACTTCCTCGGGACCTGAAGGTGCCCCTCACGCTCGTAGAACTGCTTGGCAGCCTCGTAGTTCATCGCCCATTTGTCGGCCTGCGTACGGCGCTTGGGCTTCTCGTCCTCGCCGGCGGGCTCGATCCCGAGGACCTGCTCGCACATCCACTGCTGCACGGTCGTGAGCTGGTCCCAACCGAGCCGGACCGACTGCACCCACCGCCCGAGATCCTCGCCCTGGCGCATGACGGCACCCGCCTCGGTGGGCAGCGCCTCCCCGGCGTCCAGGCGCGTCCGCACGAGGTGGAAGCACCGCTGCCAGGTCACCGGCCAGCTCGGGCACCAGGACGCGTCGATCTCCTCCAGTTGCTCGCGCCTCTCCTCCGGCAGCGCCCCGGCCGACGACTCGACCGGCAGCCCCTGGGCACGCCGCTGCTCGATCTCCTGTGCCTTCCGGGCGGCGGCCCGCGCGTTCTTCAGGAAGATGCCCACCCGGTACCCCTGATAGGTGGCGTCCAGCGGAGCCAGGAGGTGGCCGTGTTCGGCGGCCCACCCGCGCGCGGCAGACAGCCCTTCCTCCCATGCGACGTCGTAGTGGCTCCACACCATGCCCAGCTTCTCCAGCTGGGTGATGCGGTCCTCGTCCATGTCCCCGCGGGCGTAGAAGCGCCGGTTGTCGGCGATCCACTGCCCGAGCGGAACGTTCGCGAGCGAGGCCGGCCACCCGACCCCCTCCGCCTCCTCGCCCTCCGGCACGCGGTAGGTGAAGGGCACCTTCAGGTTCCCGTGCTCGCGCCCGAAGATGACGGCTGCCTCCACCCCGCCCCGCCA
>NZ_LIRL01001424.1 GCF_001419795.1 Streptomyces niveiscabiei | reverse complement strand
TGGGGCGCCGTGGATGCGCTGCTCGGTCGGAGCGACCTTGGGGGTGCGGGCGACGGGCCCGTACACGGTGGCGTTCATCCCGAGCGTCCCCCACAGGGCCGCGCCCAGCTGATCGAGGGGACGATCGTGGATGTGGGCGAGGGCCAGGCCGAGCAGGATATAGCCGCGGTTGATGTAGCGATGCCGACCAGGGGCGTCTTCCAGCGGTTCGCGGCACAGGAGTTCGTGCAGTGGCAGGTCGGCGCCGCGATAGTGGTCGAGACGGGTGGAGGCACGCAGCCCGGAGGTGTGGGTGATCAGCTGGCGGACGGTCGCCTCTCCGCTGGGGGTCTCGCTGTGCATCGGCGGCAGGACATCACGGATCGGGGCGTCGAGGTCGAGCAGCCCGGCATGCAGGGCCTGGCCGATCAGGGGCCAGGTCGCGACGACTTTCGTCAGCGAGGCGATGTCGTAGAGGGTGTCCTGACCGGGGTCGGTGTCGCCGCACTCGGGAGCGACCTTGCCGGCACTGAGGAACTGAGGGCTGGTGCCGATGGTGCCGTACGCGATGACGCCACCGGGGGTGGCGCCGTCGGCGACGACCTGGTCGAAGGTGTCCCGGAGGCGGGCGGTGTCAGCGGCGGTGAACGGGACGGGCATCAGGGGCCTCCGGGATGGTGGTGATCTCGGCTCCCAGCGTGGCCAGATGGGGCAGCAGGAGTGCGTAGCCGCGCCGGAGATGGAACATTCCTCGGATCGTAGAGGTGCCGTCGGCGGCGAGTGCGGCGATCAGCAGCGCGGTCACCGCACGGATGTCCGCGGCCTCCACGTCGGCGCCGCGCAGCCGGGCCGGTCCGTGGACGCGGAGGATCGCGCCGGTGGCGGTGATCTCGGCGCCGAAGGCACGCAGTCCCTGGACGTGGGTGTCACGGCGGGGGTAGATGCACTCGCGGATCATCGAGGTGCCGACGGCCCCGGTGAGCATCGCGGTCAGCTGTGGTGCGGTGTCGGTCGGAAGGCCCGGGTGCGGACCCGTCGCTGTCACAGTGGCCCGAAGCGGCCCGTCAAGGAGCGTCCGTACGCCACCGCTCGGATCGTCGGCCACGGCAATGCCCGCCTTGGCCAGGGTACGGGTGAGGCCGTCGGGGAGATCGGCGGCGGTGATGTTGTCGAGATGGACGCTGCCGCCGGTCGCGGCGGCGGCCATGATCATGGTGGCGGCCTCGATCCGGTCCCCGGCAACCGAGAAGGTGCCGCCAGCGATCCAGTCGCTGCCGGACACGTGAAGGCCCTCCTGGTCGAAGTGGATGAGGACGCCTCGGTCGGCCAGGAAGCGAGCGGTCTCGGTGACCTCCGGCTCGATCGACGGGTGGGTGATCAGGCTTGTTCCGTGAGCGCGAGCGGCCAGCAGCATCGCCGTGACCGTCGCCCCGAGACTCGGCCCGTACGCCGTGTTCACGTCCACGGTGAACGCCCTCACCCCGCGGACACAGCGCGCACGGATACCGGTGTCGCGCGCGATGACCTCAGCGCCGGCAGCCTGCATCGCCGCGAGGTGCCGGTCGATCAGGCGAGGGCAGAACGCGTCGCCACCGGGATAGGGGAAGGCAACCTGCCCGGTGCGGGCCAGCACCGCGGCGGCCAGTACGGCGGTCGTCCGGACCCGGCGGCCGAGTTCGGGATGAACGACCGGGCGCATGGTGCTCGGCGGGGACACCGTGAAGCATCCGCCCCGGGTATCGACGCGGGCTCCGGTGCGGCGCAGGATCTGTGCGCATACCCCGGTGTCGATGATGTCCGGCGCCCCGGCCAGGACCACCGGGACGTCGGCGAGGAGTGCGGCGGCGTACAGGTGCAGAGCGATGTTCTTGCTGCCCTGGACCGGGATCCGGCCGGACAGCGGGCGCCCGCCGGTGACCTGCACGAGGGTGGTGTCCATGGCGTCGCGAGTGAGTGCGGTGGCCACGGCTGTCACCGGACCCGGGACCCGGAGGGCAGGAAACCCCCGATGTGGTTGCGCGGGTAGATCACCGTTCCCGGCCCGATCAGGGTGCCCGGCGAGAGCACGGTTCCGGCAGGCAGCGCCACCTCGTCACCGACGACGGCGCCGAACTTCGTCTGGCCGGTGGGGATGCGCTGTCCGTCGAGGTTGACGGTGATCTCCTCGATCGCCGGTTCCGCGACAGGGCCGCGGTCGCACCGCAGTCCCGTGGTGGAGCAGAACGAGCCGATGTTGACGCGCCGTCCGATCACCGAGTCGCCGACGAAGCAGGGGTGCTTCATGAAGACGTGCCCGGCCAGCAGGCTGCGGGTGACCTCCGCGCCGAACCCGATCCGGCAGCCGGGGCCGATCACGCTGTGGTCGCGCACCAGCGCGCCGGCCGCCACGACGGCCCCCGCGCAGACCAGGACCGGACCGATCACCTGGGCTCCCGCCTCGATCCGGGCCCCGGCCTGGACGATCACATCGCCCTGGAGCAGAGCGCCGTCCTCGACCACCCCCTGCCCTTCGCGGAGTTCCTCGTCCCCGCGGTCGAGGTCGGCGGCCATCGCGGCCTTGATGCCGAAGACGCTGGAGCAGCCCTCCAACAGACGGTTGACGTACGCTCCGAGGCCCTCGGAGCGGAAGTAGTAGGCAGGGGTGAGGCGGGTATCGACGGCCGAGGCCGTGGACGTGACGGGATTCGCTGACTGCATCAGGACCTCCAGGAATCTCGGCGGCCCGTGGCTGCAGGCCGCTCGTTCTCGAAGGTCGCCGCTACCGGCCCGTCGGCGGGAGGTGCGCTGCCCTGGCCTGCAAAGCCGTTTGCATCTCATGCAAGTGACCTGTTGGTCGGGCAGTCCCAGGACTACGGTGAAGGCGGCGCAGCCTCGGGTATCGGCGGGAACGAGGTACAGATGCGGTTAACACGGCACCAGCAAACCGTGAGACTGGCGTGAAGCCCGGAGAGCTGATCCGGGAGACGCGGCAGGCCAAGGGCATGACCTTGGCCGACCTTGGAAAGCGGACCGGCTACTCCGCAGCCCAGGTCTCCCGGTACGAGCGCGGCATCACACCGATGACCGACGTCCACGTCTTGCGCCGCTTCGCTGATGCCCTGGAACTGCCGCGCCAGGCATTCGGCCTCGCGCTATCCGCGCCTGGGCCGGATGTTCGACACGGTCAGCCGATCGGCGCAGCTAATGCCTTCCCCCGGTTGCCTGCCTTTAGGGTGGGTAGATCCGGTTGGGAGGACGGTGAAGACCCTGTGCGCCGAAGGAAGTTGCTCGCGGGCCTGGCGGCCACAGCCGCTTCAGCGGCTGGTGCCCCGCCCCTCGGAAGCGGCACTACGCAGCCCGACGAGGCCCTGCTCGGAGAGCTGTTGGTCGCCCGGCTACGAGACGCAATGCTCGGACTTGGTCCGCTCCCCGCGATTCAGCCGGCAGACCAGCTAGCTGCAGACTTCACCAGAGCACTCGCCGACTTCGATGCCTGTCGGTACGCCTCCCTCGCCGTACGCCTGCCGCGCCTGATCCGTGCCGGCCATGCGCCGACCGCCCCCAACGGCGACGACACCGCCCAGTACGGTCTCCTCGCCAAGAGCTACCTGTTGGCCACGCGGATGCTTGTGAAGATGGACGAGCAGCAGCTCGGTTGGATGGCGGCCGACCGTGCACGGCAACTCGCCGAGGCCGCACAGGATGTCCTCGCCGCCGCCGAATCCGCCCGCCAACTGGCCGTTCTGGCCAGGAAAGCAGGCTGGCACTCCGAGGCACTATCGATCGCGCTGTCCGCCGCCGACCACCCGGACCTGTGCCGCGCCGGACGGGCTGGAACCGCGGTACGCGGCCTTCTCGTGCAGAGCGCCAGTTACACCCTCGCGCGCAGCGGCGACCGGGACGGGATGAGAGAGCTGACCGACGAGGCCGCTGCCATCGCGAGGGAACTCGGCGGTGGAACCCTCCTGCGCGACCACGGCGGAGGCTTCAGCTCGCTCACCGTGGCACTGCACCGAATCAGCGCCGAGAACCACGGCGGGGATCCTCTGGCAGCGCTCGCCGCTGCCCGATCTATCCCGCTCAAGGCGCTGCCCAGCGT
>NZ_LIRL01001423.1 GCF_001419795.1 Streptomyces niveiscabiei | reverse complement strand
CAGCGCGGCCTCCACCTCGCCGGGTTCGATGCGCAGGCCGCTAACCTTGAGCTGGCGGTCGGTCCGGCCGAGGAAGTGCAGCCGGCCCCGCTCGTCCCAGTGGCCGAGGTCGCCGGTGCGGTAGAGGCGGGAGCCGGGGGCGCCGAAGGGGTCGGCGACGAAGCGTTCGGCGGTGCGGGCGGGCGCGGCGTGGTAGCCCTCGGCCAGCCCGTCCCCGGCGAGGTGGATCTCCCCAGGGACGCCGGGCGGGACGGGCCGCAGCGCCGGGTCGAGGACGAGGGCGCGGACCCCGGCCGTGGGCGTCCCGACCGGCAGCGCGCCCTCCGTCGCGCCGTGGACCGTGTGGCCGAGCGAGTAGGTGGTGTTCTCGACGGGCCCGTACCGGTTCGTCACCGTCAGGCCGGGCACGTGCCGCCGCACCCGGGCGACCGCCGCCGGGGAAACGACGTCGCCGCCGGTCTCCAGGCGCCGCAGCCCGCCGAGGGCGGCGGGGTCGTGCTCGGCGACGACGTCGAGGAGGCCCGCCGTGAGGAACGCCGCCGTGACACCGCCCTCGGCGAGGACCCGGCGGTAGTCCTCGACGCCGAGTTCGCCCGGGGGCGCGACGACGACCTCGTGGCCGTTGAGCAGGGGCGTCCAGAGTTCGTAGCCGGGGGCGTCCCAGGAGTGCGGGGAGTGGAAGAGGACCCGTTCGTGTCCGCCGGCCCGCCAGGCGGGGTCGGCGGCGAGGGTGAGGAGGTTGCGGTGGGTGAGGCGGACGCCCTTGGGGTCGCCGGTGGAGCCGGAGGTGAACAGGACACAGGCCGTGAGGCGGTCGGGGAGGGGGAGGCACAGGTTGCCGGGGGACTCGTCCTCCAGGGCGGAGTCTCCTTCGAGGCCGGTCGCGCGGACGTCCAGGTTCTCGCCCGGGCCGCCTTCGAGGAGGAGCCGCACACCGGTCTCCTCCCGCATCCGGCGTGCGCGTTCCCCGGGGAGCGCGGGGTCCAGCGGGACGCAGACGGCGCCGAGTTTGGCCAGCGCGAGGAACGCGAGCGCGACCTCGGGCGAGCGGGCCAGCGCCACCCCGACCGGTGTCCCGGTCCGGACGCCGCGCCGGGCGAGGTGGCGGGCGAGCCGGTTGGCGCGGGCGTTCAGGTCGCCGTAGGTGACCGTCGTCGTGCCCCGGCGCAGTGCCGTGCGGGACGGGTCCGCCGCCACGACCGTCTCGAAGGCGGCGGCGAGGGAGGGGGCGGTCGGCACGTCCGGGCCCCGGCCCCAGGCCAGCAACCGGTCGCGTTCGGCGGCCGGCTGGAGCAGGACCC
>NZ_LIRL01001422.1 GCF_001419795.1 Streptomyces niveiscabiei | reverse complement strand
CGCAGGGGGGAGGCGGGCTGGACGGGGATCGTGAACTGGGCCGCCGCGTACGAGTGGGGGGCGCCGATGAAGAAGGGGAGCCAGGCCACCGCGACCAGGGCCGCGCACCAGAGGAACGCGCGGAGCCAGTCGCGGCGGGGGAGGGCGAGGAGGAGGGGGAGGAAGGCGAGGGCCGTGGGTTTGGAGTCGAGGGCGAGCGCGAGGAACGCGCCGGTCGTCGCCGGGTTGCCGCGGGTGAGGGAGCGGACGGCGAGGGTCGTGAAGAAGAGGGCGAGTACGTCGTCGAGGTGGCCGAAGCGGACCGCGACCTCGATCCACATGGGGATGAACGCGAGTCCGGCGACGAGGACGCGCTGGCGCAGGCGCTGGTGGTTGGTGCCGGTGCCGAGGAGGTGCCAGGCGGCGCTGCGGCCGACGAGGACGAGGATGGCGAGGCCGAGCAGCGACATGAGCGCCGCGGCGAGGAACTGTCCGGTCTGCTCGGGGAACGGGTTGAAGAGGCCCGCGACGAGGAAGCTGACCGGGCCCATCTGGAGCTCGGGGTGGTGGGCGTAGAGGTTGAGGCCGCCGCCTGCGCCGCCGTAGATCAGTTCGCCGCCGGTGCGCAGGTAGTGCCAGGAGAACCCGCCGTGCGGTTCGACCACAGCGAACCACAGGAGTGTCCAGGCGGCGAGCAGCACGAGGTGCGTCCGCTGACCGATGACCGGCACGTGTTCTTCTCTTCCTTCTCGGCCCTCTGGCCCTCTCGCCGTACGCGGACGACAGGGGTCCCCTCCTAGAGATGGCCGAAAAGGGGTGGGGGTTCACGGCTGAACGGTGCCGGTGTTCACAGCGGGGCTCCCTCCCAGGTATTACCCGGGTACCCCCAGACCCCTACCAGATCTTGAAAGTGCAAGTAGCCTGTCCTTGGGCTCCACCCGACCCCCACGCGGGTGGAGCCCTCAAGGAGGACCTGCGATGCCCATGCCGTAGGCACCGGTACCCCGGAGCCGTGAGCCAGTGGAGCGCGGTTCCGGAGAGCGTCGTATCCCGTGGGGACGGGGAGCGGCGCAGGCGTCGGACCCGGCTGCGGAAACACCCCCCACTCCGCGCCGGGTCCGACGGCACATGGCCCACCCCTCGAAGGATTAGCTTGCGTGACTCAAGCAATCCTGTTTATGCTTGCGTAAGTCAAGCAACCTCTTGTTGCTCGAACAAGACACCCCCCCCGCCCCCGGAGGC
>NZ_LIRL01001421.1 GCF_001419795.1 Streptomyces niveiscabiei | reverse complement strand
GGGCAGGGCTCCGGCTCAGGCCGACGGCAGCACAGGGCGGGGCCTGGCGGGTGGATCGGGGCCCCGCCGGGTGAGGCGAGGCGCGGGCGCCCGAAGGCGGTGGGGGTTCGGGGTTCGGTCGGTCGAGGCGAGCCGGCGGCGCCCGCAGGTGAGGGCAGTGCCGGGCGAGGGGTGGCGCGCCCGAAGTCGGCCGAGTGGGTCTGGCGGGTGTTCGGGGTTCCGTCGGCCGGCGCGCGCTATGTGCCGTGGGGTCAGGCGAGCCGCCGGTGTTCGGGCGTGGCCGTGCGGAAGGCCAGCCCTGTATCACCGGCTGGTGTCCGGCGGTTCAGCCGCCGTCCGTGCCTGCGGCGAGGTTCTCGTTCAGCCAGAAGGCCGCCAGTTCGGTTCGGGAGCGGGAGCCTGTGCGCTGGAACAGCCTTGCCAGGCGCTGCTCCACGGTCTTGGGGCTGCACGCGAGGTCCGCGGCGATCTGCCGGTTGGTCGCGCCGTCGCTGACCATGCGCAGGAGTCTGCCGTCGGCGTCGCTCAGCTTCTCGTCGGCGCGGCGGAGCCGGGGGAGGGGGATGTCGCGCAGGCGCGCGGCGCGGTGGGCGGCCGTACGGAAGGGGCCCCCGAGGCCGAGGCGGCGGGCCTCGCGGACGGCTTCGGCCAGCCAGGGGCGCGGATCGTCGGCGATGTGCGTCAGGGACATGCAGCACAGGACACGCAGGTCGGCGTCGCCCCGCCGCTCGACCATCCGGTACGCGGCCAGCGCGCTGTCCGTGTCGCGGTGGGCCAGGCCGCGCGCCAGGAGGAGGGCCTCGTGGGTGAGTGGCGCGTCCACCTCCTCGTGCAGGGTCTCCAGCTCCTCCACGACCTGCTGGACCAGGGGCGGCCGGCCGTCGAGGGCGGCGAGCGCCAGGATGCTCAGCAACAGCCGCTCCACCCCGGCGAGTTGCCCGTCCTTCCGCGCCCGCCGCGCGTCGTACCAGGCCCCCTCCAACGCCTCCTCCGCACCGCCCGACCAGTACCGGACGGCCAGCCGCGCCCGGCCCGCCAGCGGGTGGGTGAGGGTGTCGGGGACCAGACCGAGCCACGTACGGGCGTGTACGAGGTCCCCGCGCGCACAGTGGATCTCCGCGGCCAGCGCCCGCGCCGGGTAGGGGGTGCCCGCCCCGCGCACCTCGATACGCCGGGCAGCCGCGAGCGCGGCGTCCCAGTCCCCCGCGAGGTGGTCGCGCACCATGCCCCGGTACGTCGCGGCGACGCTGTCCGCCGACGTGACGTACCGGGGCATGG
>NZ_LIRL01001420.1:724-1188 GCF_001419795.1 Streptomyces niveiscabiei | reverse complement strand
CGGCGGCGACCGGCCGTTTGATCGACATGGAGGCTCCTTGCTTCAGATGTTCCGGTGCAGTAGTCGGGCGCCGGGACCGGTCAGTTCCCGCGAACATGCGTCAACTTCCTTGCGTACAAGGCAACTTGACGTCGACCAGCAGCGCGGAGCGCGCGCGGGAGACCCGGGAGCGCACGGTGCCGACGGGGCAGCCGGCGAAGACGGCCGTCTCCTCGTACGACAGGCCCACCACCTGCGTCAGGAGGAACGCCTCGCGCCGGTCGTCGGGGAGCGTCTCCAGCAGGTCCAGGAGAGCGATCCCGTCCTCGAACCCCGGCACACCCCGGGGCTGGGCGCGCTCCGCCTCCGTCTGCCAGTCGCGGGTGTCGGCGATCCGGGGCCGTACGGCCGCGCGGCGGAAGCTGTCGGCGACCGTGCGGCGGGCGATGGACAGCAGCCAGGTACGGGCGGAGGCGCGGCCCTCG
>NZ_LIRL01001420.1:0-688 GCF_001419795.1 Streptomyces niveiscabiei | reverse complement strand
CCGCGCCGGCGTCGCCGCTGCGGGCGGCCAGCGCCCAGGCGGTCGCGGCGGCGTCGGCGGACGTGCGGTCACCGCACGTCGCGGGCAGGGAAGAAGCGGTCACGTGATGTCCCTCTCGGGCCTCGAACGGGTGCGCCGGGCCGACCCGGCCACGGCGGTGCGCGGGGCGCGAAAGCCGCCCCGGTGGTTCCGGCCGCCTCAGCGGGCGGCGGCACCCGTGGGCGGTCCCCGGGAGGTGACGGAGGAACAGAGCAGGAGGCGGGCGGGCGCCGAGTGGTTGCCGGGGCGGCGCCGGGGCGCGGGCGGGTGGTGCAGGGCAGGGACCGCGAGCAGCATCCGCAGGGGTGCGGCGAGGCGTACGGCTACGGCCGACAGGACCCGGAAGACGGCACGTTCACCGTGGGCGAGCCACAGTCCGCACAGGACGGCGGCGAGGAGGTGGGCCGCGAGCATGCCGAGGGGGGCGGTGGCCATGCTGTGGGTGTGGACGGCGGGTTCGGCGCTGTGGGTCATGTGCGCGAGGTGCGTCATGTGCGCCGCGTGCGACATGGGGGCCATGGGCGTGCCGCACAGGCCGTCCATGCCGGCCGCCCCGCCCCCCGGCACGACCCTCGCCCCGGGCGCGAGGCTCTGCGCCTCGGCGAACGTCTCGTGGAGTACGACCTGTACGGCGACCACACCCCCGACG
>NZ_LIRL01000142.1 GCF_001419795.1 Streptomyces niveiscabiei | reverse complement strand
GCCCCGCGCTCCCGGCCGACCCGGACGACAACATCGTCGCCGTCTTCAGCAGCGCCACCCGGCGCGGGCGCTGGCGCGCGGGGCGCCGTATCCACGCGTACGCGGTCTTCGGCAGCGTGGAGATCGACCTCAGTGAGGCCCTGTTCGAGTACCAGCAGGTCGTCGTCAAGGCGTACGCGGTGTTCGGCAGCGTCGAGGTCCGCGTCCCGGAGAACGTCTCGCTGCGCGGGAACGGCGGCGGCATCCTCGGCAGCTTCGAGGTCGACACGATGGACTCCGGCGAGCCGAACGCGCCGGTGGTGCATCTGGACGGCTGGGCGGTGCTCGGCAGCGTGGAGGGCAGACCCCGGCGCGGGCGCCTCGTCGCGGACATTCTCGATCGGGTTCAGCGCAAGGTGGATCGCGGTTTGCACAAGCATCTGGACCGTTGACGCTCGTGAAGGGGTGTGAAACCCGCGGTTCGGAACTCAGTGCATAGGTGCGCGTACAGCGGGTAGGGCTTGCTGCATCGCCTCTCGCAATCGTCTCTCGCTCGCGAAGCCGTCGTCAGGAGTAGACCGTGCTGCAACCGCCGCATTCGTCCCTGGTAGCTGCCGTTCCGGCCCAGCGGGTGCCCGTGCGGGACCAAGACGCCCCATGGCATACGGAGGCGGTGTGCCGTCGCGACGAGGCCGGACTGTTCTTCGCCCCCTCCAAGGAGCCCACCGCGGCCCGCCTCTCCCGTGAGGAGGCCGCCAAGCGCGTCTGCGCCCGCTGTCCCGTCATGGTCCAGTGCCGCGAGCACGCGCTGCTCCAGCCGGAGCCGTACGGCGTCTGGGGCGGGCTGACGGCGGCCGAGCGCCGCGTGGTCCTCGCGCGCAGGCGCCGCCGGGAGCTGGAGCTGAAGAAGGCGACGCGAGCGGCCGACAACACCAGGGTCGCGCAGGCGGGTTGACCCCGAAAACCGGCGCCCTCTCCGGAACGGACGTACCGGCGGAGGGCGCTTCCTGCTGCCCCTACTTCGCCCGGTCGAAATCCACCGCGCTGTAGGCCCGCAGCTTCCGCAGCCGGTGTTCGGAGTCGATGCGGCGGACGGTGCCCGACTTCGAGCGCATGACGATGGAGTCGGTGGTGGCGGTTTCGGAGCGGTAGCGGACGCCGCGCAGGAGTTCGCCGTCCGTGATGCCCGTGGCGACGAAGAAGACGTTCTCGCCCGTGACGAGGTCCTCGGTGGTCAGGACGCGGTCGAGGTCGTGGCCGGCGTCGAGGGCGCGCCTGCGCTCCTCCTCGTCCTTGGGCCAGAGCTTGCCCTGGATGACGCCGCCGAGGCACTTGACGGCGCAGGCGGAGATGATGCCCTCGGGGGTGCCGCCGACGCCGAGGAGGAGGTCGATGCCGGTGCCCTCGCGCAGGGCGAGGATGGAGCCGGCGACGTCGCCGTCGGAGATGAGCTTGATGCGGGCGCCCGCCCGGCGTACCTCGTCGATGATGCCCGCGTGCCGGGGGCGGTCGAGGATGACGACGGTGACGTCCTCCGGCGTGGCCCGCTTCGCCTTGGCGACCCGCCGGATGTTGACCTCGACGGGCGCGTTGATGTCGACGAACTCGGCGGCCTCCGGCCCGGTGACGAGCTTGTCCATGTAGAAGACGGCCGACGGGTCGAACATCGCGCCCCGCTCGGTCGCCGCGAGCACGGCGATCGCGTTCGGCATGCCCTTGGCCGTGAGGGTCGTCCCGTCGATGGGGTCGACGGCGATGTCGACCTCGGGCCCCGTCCCGTCGCCGACCCGCTCGCCGTTGAACAGCATCGGCGCCTCGTCCTTCTCGCCCTCCCCGATGACGACGACGCCGTTCATCGAGACGGTCGACACGAGCGTGCGCATCGCGCGTACGGCGGCCCCGTCGGCACCGTTCTTGTCGCCGCGCCCGACCCACCGCCCCGCGGCCATCGCGGCGGCCTCGGTCACCCGGACGAGTTCGAGGGCGAGGTTGCGGTCGGGGGCCTCGGAGGGGACATCGAGCTCGGACGGCAAGTGATGGTGCTCGGACACGGGGCGCACCTTTCTGACCGATACGACGACGGCCGGGGCGAGGTTCTGACTCCTGACTCTAACTCCAGTACGAAAAAATGAGCAGGGGACCCCACGGATGAGCGCGGGGGGCACCTGCGACGATAGGGGGCGTGGCAGGTTCGAACGGCAAGCAGAAGTCGGCCCGGGACATGATCCTCTCCCTGGGGCTCATCGTGGCGGCGGCACTCGTCATCTACCTCTTCATCCCGCACGACGACGGGGAGCCCGACCTCAAGCGGGTCGACTACACGGTGGAACTGGCGACGGCCCGCCGCGCGGCGTCGTACCCGGTCACCGCGCCCGTCGGACTGCCGGACACCTGGAAGGCGACGTCCGTACGGTTCGACGGCGCCGACTCCGACGCCTGGCACCTCGGCTTCCGCGCGCCCGACGGGCAGTACGTCCAGGTCGAGCAGTCCGCGTCCGCCAAGCGCGACCAGTTCGTGGACGACGCGAGCCAGGGCTCCACGGCGACCGATGTCACCGACGAGATCGGCGGCGCGAAGTGGACCCGCTGGACCGGCGGCCGGTACGACGCGCTCGTCCTGAACGGCGCCGACGGCTCCACCACGGTCGTCGCCGGCACGGCCTCCTTCGACCGCCTCGCGGAGATGGCACGCGCGCTGAAGACGGCCTGACCTGTACGCGAAGAAACCCCCCGGAGACCGGCTCCGGGGGGTTTCCGCATGGCTACGGCGCTGATCAGACCGTCGTGACGACGTCCTCGTACGCCAGGCGCGGCGAGCGCGGGTACGAGGCGCCCTCGGCGGCGTGACCGATGTTGACCACCATCAGCGGGGTGTGGTCGTCGTCCAGGAACTCCTTGCGGACGCCCTCGAGGTCGACGCCGGTCATCGGGCCGGCTGCGAGGCCCGCCGCGCGCACGCCGATGATGAAGTACGCGGCCTGGAGGGCGGCGTTCACCTTCGCGGAGCCCTCACGGGCCGGGCGCTCGGCGAAGAAGAGGTCCTTGGCCTGCGGGAACGCCGGGAACAGGGTCGGCAGCTCCTCGTGGAACTCGTTGTCCGCGGAGAGGATCGCGACCAGCGGCGCCGCCTGCGTCTTGGCCTGGTTGCCCTCGGCCATGTGCCGCACCAGGCGCTCGCGGGCCTCCGGCGAGCGGACCAGGGTGATGCGCAGCGGCGTCTGGTTGAACGCCGTGGGTCCGAACTTGACCAGGTCGTAGATCGCCTGGACCTGCTCGTCGGTCACCGCCTCGTCGGTGAAGGCGTTCGCGGTGTGGGCCTCACGGAACAGCAGGTCCTGGGCGGTGGGGTCGAGAACGAGAGACATGCGTGGCTTTCCTTAGGTGCGCGTCCGGGTACGGGACGCCGTACCGGTTGACGTGTACGACGGTACGCCACAGAAGTTCAATGTTCAACCAACCTTTGTCCTGGACCCCACCCAGTTACTCCGCCTCCTCCTGGTCCTCCTCCGCCAGCGCCGCGTCCAGCCGCGCCCGCGCGCCCTCCAGCCAGCGGCGGCACACCTTCGCGAGCTCCTCGCCGCGCTCCCACAGCGCGAGGGACTCCTCCAGGCTCGTACCGCCCGCCTCCAGCCTGCGCACCACGTCGATCAACTCGTCCCTCGCCTGCTCGTAGCCGAGGGTCTCCTGCTGGGTGTCCGTCATTCCTGTGCTCCCCGCTGCTCCTGTGCCACCCGTACCGCGAACTCGCCCTCGGCGACCCGCGCGCGCAAAGTCTCGTCCGCCGCCACCTCGTCCGGGGCGCGGACCACATGGCCGTCCGGCCGTTGCAGGACCGCGTACCCGCGCTTCAGCGTCGCCGCGGGGGAGAGGGCCACCACGCGCGCGTGCGTGTGCGACAGCTCCGACTCCGCGCGGTCCAGGACGTGGCCCAGCGTCCTGCGCGAGCGCTCCAGCAGCGACGCCACGTGGTCCTCCCGCTCGGCCACCATCCGGTGCGGATCCTGTATCGCCGGCCTCGCGAGCGCGTGTGCGAGGCCCCGCTCCTCCCGGTCCACGAACCCCTCCACACAGCGCCGGGCCCTGCCGCGCAGCATCCGTACGCGCTCCAGCTCCTCCCCGACGTCCGGAACGACCTTCTTCGCCGCGTCCGTCGGGGTCGAGGCGCGCAGGTCCGCGACGTGGTCCAGCAAGGGGTTGTCCGGTTCGTGGCCGATCGCCGAGACGACCGGCGTACGGCACGCCGCGACCGTCCGCACGAGCTGCTCGTCCGAGAACGGCAACAGGTCCTCCACGCTGCCGCCGCCGCGCGCCACGACGATGACGTCCACCTCCTCCATCTCGTCCAGCTCCTTCACCGCCTGCACGACCTGGGTGACCGCGTGCACGCCCTGTACGGCGACGTTGCGCACCTCGAACCGGACGGCCGGCCATCTGTGCCGGGCGTTCTCCAGCACGTCCCGCTCCGCCGCCGACGCCCTCCCGCACACCAGGCCGATCAACTGCGGCAGGAACGGCAGCCGCTTCTTCCGCTCCGCCGCGAACAGGCCCTCACTCGCCAGCGCCTTCTTCAACTGCTCCAGCCGCACGAGCAGTTCGCCCACCCCCACGGGTCTGATCTCGGCGGCCCGCAGCGACAGCTGACCCCGGGGCGCGTACCACTCCGGCTTGGCCAGCACGACGACCCTCGCGCCCTCGCCCACGACATCGGCGACCGCGTCGAAAACCTGCCGGAAACAGGTCACCCCGACCGAGATGTCATGCGAAGCGTCCCTCAGCGTCAGAAAAACCACCCCGGCGCCGGGCCTCCGCGAAAGCTGCGTGATCTGCCCCTCGACCCACACCGCCCCCAGCCGATCGATCCAACTCCCGATGAGCCGCGACACCTCCCCGACGGGCAGGGGAGCTTCTGCGGACGTGTTGACAGCCATGGCCCCGAGAGTATCGGCCACCACTGACAACGGGCGGGCTGTTCGTCTGCGGGCTCGTCGTGGCTGGTCGCGCCCGCGCGGCGGTAGCCGCATATCAAATGCAGCCCCGCGCCCCTGGGTCGGCATGCTCGCCCCGGTCGCCAAGGAACCGCAGCGACGAGCATCCCCATCTGCCGCACCCGACGGACAGCGATCACCCCCACCGACCCAGGGGCGCGGGGAACTGCGCGATCGGCCACGACGAGACCTGCACTCGACGAACCACAGTCACTCCCACGAACCTCAGGGGCGCGGGGAACTGCGCGACCAGCCACAACGCACCCGCACTCGCCCACTCACCCTCGGCCTGCCTCAGCTCGCGCGCCCCCGCTGAACCAGCAGCACGCCCAATCCCACCGCCAACCACACCGCCCCCACCGTCAACGCCGTACCCGACGCCTCCGCGATCACCGCGACCGTGATCGCCGCGCCCAGGACGGGAACCGCGACGTGGCGCCACCAACTCACCGGCCCGCCCGCGCGGCGTACCGCGAACCAGCCGATCACGCTCGCGTGGAGCAGCGTGAAGGCGGTCAGCGCGCCGATGTCGACGACGGAGACCAGGTGGTCCATGCCGTCGTCGCGGCGGGCGGCCCAGACCGCGGCGACGAGGGTGATCAGCGCCGAGGTGAGGAGCGCGGGGCGGGGGACGCCCGAGGCGGTACGGGACAGGGCGCGGGGGAGCCGGCCGTCGCGGGACATGGCGAAGAGGAGGCGCCCGGCGGCGGCCTGCCCCGCGAGCGCCGCGAACGCCGCGCCGATCGCCTTGCTGACGGCGACGAGGTCGTGCAGCCAGGTCCCGACGGACGCCTCGACGGCGTCGTAGAAGGCCGAACCCTGCCGGGACGGGTCCGCGGACAGCTGGGCGGAGGAGAGGGGCTCCAGGAGGGCGACCAGGTACGTCTGGGCGATGAACAGGACGCCCGCGAGGGCGAGGCAGAAGAGCAGGGCGCGAGCCACGCGCGCGGAGCCGCCGGTGACCTCCTCCGCAAAAGAGGCGATCGCGTCGAAGCCGAGGTACGACAGGACGGCGACGGAGACCGCCCCGAGGACGGCGGACCACGCGAACCCACCCTGCGTACCGTCCCCGGTGAACGGCGACAGCCACCCCCGCTCGGCGCCGTCCCGCGCGAGGACGACGACCGCCGATACGACGAACACCAGCAGGACGACGATCTCCATCGCGAGGACGAGGAACCCCACGCGCGCGGCGGCGCGTACGCCCCAGAGGTTCAGCAGGGTCGTGACGACGACGGCGAGGGCGGTCCACACCCACCGGGACACCTCGGGGACCAGGGAGTTCATCGCGATGCCGGAGAAGAGGTAGGCGACGGCGGGGATGAGGACGTAGTCCAGGGCGGCCATCCACCCGGCGACGAACCCGGGCCCGCGACCGAGCCCCACGCGCGCGTACGCGTAGACGGACCCGGCCTGCGGGGCGACGCGCACCATCTGGGCGTAACTGAACGCGGTGAACGCCATGGCGACGGTGGCGACGGCGTACACGAGGGCGACGGCGCCGTGCGACTTCGCGTCGAGCGTGCCGTACACACCCACCGGCGCCATGGGCGCGATGAACAGCAGACCGTAGACGACGAGGTCACGGAAGCCGAGGGTGCGTCGCAACGACGCCGTATCGACGTCCTTGGGGGTGGCCGTCATCAAAACCTCCGCTCCCGCGCGCGTAGCGTGCCGACAGTCTCCCCGACGAGTGGATCTCCGACCCCTCGGACGCACCCTTACGATGGGACGCATGACCGCTTCGCCGCGCCGCCGTGTCCTGCTCGCCGCCCCCCGGGGCTACTGCGCGGGTGTGGACCGCGCCGTGATCGCCGTCGAGAAGGCCCTGGAGCAGTACGGGGCCCCGATCTACGTCCGGCACGAGATCGTCCACAACAAGTACGTCGTCCAGACCCTGGAGAAGAAGGGCGCGGTCTTCGTCGAGCGCACGGAGGAGGTGCCGGCGGGGAACATCGTGATGTTCTCGGCGCACGGCGTCGCCCCCGTCGTCCACGAGGAGGCCGCGCGCGGGCGCCTGGCCACGATCGACGCGACCTGCCCGCTCGTCACGAAGGTCCACAAAGAGGCCGTCCGGTTCGCCAACGAGGACTACGACATCCTGCTGATCGGCCACGAGGGCCACGAGGAGGTCATCGGCACCTCTGGCGAGGCACCGGACCACATCCAGCTCGTGGACGGCCCGAAGGACGTCGAGAAGATCACCGTCCGCGACGAGTCGAAGATCGTCTGGCTGTCGCAGACGACGCTGTCCGTCGACGAGACGATGGAGACCGTCGACGCCCTCAAGGAGAAGTTCCCGCAGCTCGTCTCGCCGCCGAGCGACGACATCTGCTACGCCACGCAGAACCGCCAGCTCGCGGTCAAGCAGATGGGCGCGGAGGCGGAGCTGGTGATCGTCGTCGGCTCCCGCAACTCGTCCAACTCCGTACGGCTCGTCGAGGTCGCCAAGCTCGCGGGCGCGCGCGAGGCGTACCTCGTGGACTTCGCGAGCGAGATCGACGAGGCGTGGCTGGACGGCGTGACGACGGTCGGGGTCACCTCCGGCGCGTCCGTGCCCGAGGTCCTCGTCGAAGAGGTCCTGGAGTGGCTCTCCGCGCGCGGGTACGGCGACGTCGAACTGGTCAAGGCCGCCGAGGAGTCGATCACGTTCTCGCTGCCGAAGGAGCTGCGCCGGGATCTGCGGGACGAGGCGGCGGCGCTGGTCGCGGAGCGTGGCGGGAGCGGGCCTGAAGCGGCCTGAAGCGGCCTGAAGGCGCTCTTGACGGCCTCGGGCGGGTGACTGTCAGTGGGGCGTCGTAACGTGGAGCCATGCAGATCTTCGGTGTGGACATCGGTGGTTCCGGGATCAAGGGCGCCCCTGTGGACCTGGACAGGGGCGACCTCGCGGAGGAGCGCTGCAAAGTGCTCACCCCGCACCCGGCGACGCCGGAAGCGGTGGCCGACGGCGTCAAGGAAGTCGTCGACCACTTCGGCTGGACAGGGCCCGTGGGGCTCACCTTCCCGGGCGTGGTGACCGGCGGATCCACGGTGCGTACGGCGGCGAACGTCGACAAGAGCTGGATAGACCTCGACGCGCGGGCGCTGTTCACCGAGCGGCTCGGGGGCCTGCCGGTGACGGTCGTCAACGACGCGGACGCGGCGGGCGTCGCCGAGATCAACTTCGGCGCCGGGCAGGGCCGCAAGGGGACGGTCATCCTCCTCACCTTCGGCACCGGCATCGGCAGCGCCCTCTTCGTCGACGGCGCGCTCGTGCCCAACACGGAGCTGGGCCACCTCGAACTGCACGGTCACGACGCGGAGACCCGCGCCTCCAGCAAGGCCAGGGAGGACGGCGAGCTGACGTGGGAGCACTGGGCCCACCGGGTGACCAAGTACCTGGCGCACGTGGAGATGCTCTTCTCGCCCGAGCTGTTCATCATCGGCGGCGGGGTGAGCCGTAAAGCGCAGAAGTTCCTGCCGTACGTCCAGGGGATCAAGGCGGAGATCGTGCCGGCGGAGCTCCAGAACAACGCGGGCATCGTGGGGGCGGCGATGCGCGCGTTGTTCTGGAG
>NZ_LIRL01001419.1 GCF_001419795.1 Streptomyces niveiscabiei | reverse complement strand
GGTGCGGGGTGGTGCTAGCGGTGCGCTCGGGGACGCCAGTTCCCGAGGTAGGTACGCGGGGTGTGGACGACCGCCGCCGCGTCCGTCAGGTGGGGCCGGTTCTCCGGCACCGAAACCACCGCGCCGGGGCCGGAGTTGGCGTACTCGGCGAAGCGCATGGTCTGCCAGGGGTACGCGTCGCGCATGTTGGTGTACGGCGCGACCGCGTCGATGCCGGGCCCGATCCAGGTGTCCCGAACCACCAAGGAGGGCCAGGCGGTTGTCTCGTACGACGGCACCCAGGGGCGGGCGATCTTGTACGCCGCGTCCTCGGCCGCTGAGGTGATCCGGCCGCGCACGGCGAGGAAGCCGTAGGGGTTGGCGCGGGCCGTCGAGGGGGCGAAGACCATGCCTTTGGGGGTGAAGGACACGTCCCGCTGGAGGGTGTGGAAGCGGCAGGTGTCGAAGATCGCGCGGGCCCGCCCGAAGACGAAGTCGACGTCGCCTTCGATGTGGCAGCGCCGGTAGTAGTGGCGGTCGAAGACGTCCAGCGCGGTGGTGTCCGCGAACAGGGTGTCCTGGTGGGCCAGGAGGCGGACGTTCTCGACGTGCGTGCGGTCGCCGGTGAGGTAGGCGGCGACCGCCTGCGTGCCGGTGATGTCGGGGTGGTCCGCGCGCAGCCAGTCGTTCGCGAGGGTGAGGTCGAGGACGGTGAGGCCGGGGGCCGCCGAGGTGAACGTCGCGGAGCCGGCCGTGCCGTAGGTGCCCGAACCGTCGGGTTTCGGGGTGCCGTTGGCGTTGTCGTAGACGATGACGGCGGCGCGAGGGTCGCGGACGGCTCCCCTGATCGTCAACTCGGCCTTGTCCGCCGGGACGTTGACGACTTCGCGGTACGTGCCGGGGTGGACGACGATCGTCCAGCCGGGGCCGGTGACGCGGTCCACGGCGGCCTGGACGGAGCTGCCGGGGCGGACGTGGACAACTCGCCTCGCGGGTACGGCGGTTGCGGGGGCCGGCAGCATCGCCGCCGCGCTCCCCGCCAGGAACGCACGGCGGCGCATCTCAGCAGCCCTCCGGTTCCCAGTCGCCCAGGTAGGCGGCGCGGGTCGCCGATTCGGCCTGTACGGCGGTGAGTTGGGGCCGGTTCTCCGGGACCGTGATGACCGCGCCGGGGCCCGAGTTGCGGTACTCGGCGAAACGCTGGCTCTGCCAGGGGAAGCTGTCCGACATGTTCGTGTACGGGGCGACCGCGTCGATGCCGGCGCCGAGGCGGGTCTCGCGGACCGTGAGCATCGGGCGGGCGGTCGGGTCGGAGCTGGGCACCCAGGGGCGGGCCAACTTGTAGTAGGCGTCGGGTGCTTCGCTGGAGACGCGGCTGCGCGAGACGAGGTAGCCGCGCGGGTTGGCGCCCGCCGTGGAGGGCGCGAACACGAAGCCGTACGGCGCTCCCGCGAGGTCGGTGCGGGTCAGGGTGCGGAAGTGGCAGCGTTCGAAGACGGCGGTCGCGCGGCCGAAGACGAAGTCGACGTCTCCTTCTATATAACAGTCCGCGAAGTACTGGCGGGCGAAGGTGGCGAGGCTCGACGAGTCGGCGTACAGGGTGTCTTGGTGGCCGAGGAAGCGGCAGTGGTGGAACGCGCTGCGGTCGCCCTGCACCTTGATGGCGACGGCCTGGGTTCCGGTGATCTCGGGGTGCTCTGCGCGCAGCCAGTCGTTGGCGAACGTGACCCAGCGGGCGGTGAACCCGGCGGCCTGGACGGTGGTCGTGGCCGAGCCCGTGGTGCCGTAAGTGCCCCCGCCGGGCTTGGGAGTTCCGGCCGCGTTGTCGTAGACGACCACCACGTCACGGGGGTTGCGGGAGGCGCCGATCCAGGTCATGCCGGTGCGGGTGGCGTCGACGGCGACCGTCTCGCGGTAGGTGCCGGGGGCGAGGACCAGGGTCCAGCCGGTGCCGGTGACGGCGGTGACGGCGGCGCGGACGGAGGTGAAGTCGCCGTTGCCCGCGGTGTCGACGTACAGGGTCTGGGGGGTAAGGCGGTTCGACGGGGAGCCGTAGCGGCCGAACGGCCTTGTGGGGCGGTGGTGTTGGGC
>NZ_LIRL01001418.1 GCF_001419795.1 Streptomyces niveiscabiei | reverse complement strand
CTTCGTGACGAAGGGGGAGCCGTCCGCCGGGCTCAGCGGAGGGAACTGGCCCGTCGGGTGGCGAGGTTGAGCAGATGCTCCAGGGGGCCTCGCCTGGCGAAGCGGGACCACACCCCGGCGAACAGGGTGGCTCCGGCGATGAACGAGAGCAGCAGCGCGGTGGAGGCGGACTGCGGCGGGGTGGCCGACTCGCCGGGCAGGGCGAGGATGACCAGGATGTGACCGACGTACAGGGTCAGGGACATGGTGCCGACGGCGATGACGGGGGCCGCCAGCCGGCGCAGCCAGTGCAGGCGCTCCATGGCCAGCGTCGCGCACAGGATCACAATGATCGCGATGCCGAGGCTGCCGATGAGGTCGAGGGTGGAGCCGCTGTGCGGTTCGGCCGCGATCAGCCCCCAGGCGCTGTCCCACAGGCCGCTGCCGACGGGCATGTCGAAGGACACCGGCCCCTTCGCGAGGTCGTCGGGTTTGGGCAGGCCACCGGTGAGGTGCTGGGCGCCGCCGGTCACGCGCAGCAGCAGCCACGCGACGCCGTACCCGAAGGCGATCATCGCGGCGCCGGTCGCGGCGAGGCGTCGCCGTACCGCCGTGGAGGCCAGGTCGAGCCGGCCGAGGGTCATGCCGGTGACGACGAAGGTCATCCAGGTGATCGCCGGGTAGAGGCCGGTGAGCACGAGGTCCAGGACGCCGACGCCGCTGATGCGGGCGAGGGGGTCGTAGGCGTCGATGGTGCGGACCGCGGACTCGGTGAGCAGGGCGCGCAGCACGAAGGCCAGCTGGGGGGTGACGACCGCGAGGGTGACGGCGATCGTGGCGAGGGTCCTGGCCCGCAGTTTCAGCAGGGGGATGGCCAGCAGGAAGTACAGGGCGTAGAAGTTGAGGATGCCGGCGCCGCCGAAGTTGGTCATGGCCAGGGCGCTGCCGACGACGAGCAGGATCGCGGCGCGGATCAGGATCCGGGCTCTGGCCTGGCGTCCGGCCAGGCCGGTCTTGGGTTCGCGGCGGCCGGCGATGAGCATCAGGGAGAAGCCCGCGAGGGTGGCGAACAGGGCGGAGGCCCGGCCGCTGGCCAGTTCCAGGAACCAGTCGCCGACGCCGCCGTCGGGGTCGGGAAAGGGGCCGACGTGCACGGCGAACATCCCGAACACGGCGAGAGCGCGGGCGAGGTCGACACCGACGAGCCGCGCGGTCGACGTCGCGGGGGGCGTCGTCGTGGCGGGCCCGGGGG
>NZ_LIRL01001417.1 GCF_001419795.1 Streptomyces niveiscabiei | reverse complement strand
TTGGTGACGTAGTCGTCCGCGCCGACCTCCAGGCCGAGGATGCGGTCCTCCTCGTCGCCGCGCGCGGTGAGCATGATCACCGGTACGGGGCCGGCGGTGCGGATGCGGCGGCAGACCTCCAGCCCGTCCATGCCGGGCAGCATCAGGTCCAGCACCACGAGGTCGGGGGGCCGTGCGGCGGCGCGGGTCACGGCGGTGGGGCCGTCGTCGGCCACGTCGACGGCGAATCCGGCCCGGCCCAGATATCCGGCGACGACCTCGGAGACCGTGGGGTCGTCGTCCACGACGAGTACGTGTTTCACGCCCCGAGTCTCACATCGCCGGGGCGCGCTGTCGGGCGGCCGGGAGCGACGTCAGGGTTCCGTAAGGACACCAAGTCCGTTATGCACCTTTCGGGTTCGTAGGGTGAGTGACGTGACCGAGACCCCCTCTTCTTCCGTGGACGTCGTGCTGCCCTGCCTCGACGAGGCCGAGGCCCTGCCCTGGGTGCTGGAGCGGATTCCGCCCGGCTGGCGCGCGATCGTCGTCGACAACGGCTCCACCGACGGTTCCCCGGACATCGCCCGCCGCCTGGGCGCCCACGTCGTCCACGAGCCGCGGCGCGGCTTCGGCGCCGCCTGCCACGCGGGCCTGTCCGCCGCCACCGCCGACACGGTCTGCTTCTGCGACTGCGACGCCTCCCTCGACCCCGCCCTGCTGCCCGCCGTCGCCGGCCCCGTCCTGGACGGCACCGCCGATCTGGTCCTCGGCCGCCGCCGGCCCACCACGCGCGGCGCCTGGCCGGTGCACGCCCGCCTCGCCAACCTGGAGCTGGCGCGCCTCGTCCGCCGCCGCACCCGGCTGCGCCTGCACGACCTGGGCCCGATGCGCGCGGCGCGCCGAGAAGCGCTGCTGTCCCTGGAGCTGACCGACCGGCGTTCCGGCTACCCGCTCCAGATGGTGGTCCGCGCCGCCGACGCCGGCTGGCGGGTGACCGAGACCGACGTCCCCTACCTCCCGCGCACGGGCCGCTCGAAGGTCACCGGCACCTGGCGCGGCACCTGGCAGACCGTACGCGACATGCGCGGCGTCCTCGCCGAGCCCCCGGTCGCCCGCACGGCGGGAGCCGCCCGGTGAACTCCCTTTCCGCGACCGCGAGTCCGCTCACGCTGCTGGTCATCGCCAAGGAGCCGCTCCCGGGGCGGGTGAAGACCCGCCTCACCCCGCCGTACTCCCCCGAGGAGGCCGCCGCCCTCGCCGAGGCCTCGCTCACCGACACGCTCCACACGATCCTCCGGGTTCCCGCGCGGCGCCGGATCGTCGTCCTCGACGGCGCCCCGGGGCCATGGCTGCCGCCCGGGTTCGAGGTCGTGCCGCAGGTGCCCGGCGGTCTCGACGAACGCCTCGCCGCCGCCTTCGAGGGCTGCGCGGACGGTCCGGCGCTCCTGGTCGGCATGGACACCCCGCAGCTGACGCCCGGTCTGCTGGCCGGCGTGGGCAGCGCCGGGCACGACGCCTGGTTCGGCCCGGCGGCCGACGGCGGGTTCTGGGCCCTCGGCTTCGCCGACCCCGCCCGCTGCGGCGCCCTGATCCGGGGCGTGCCCATGTCCACCGACCGCACCGGAGCCGTCCAGCGCCGCCGGCTCGTGGCGGCGGGCCTGACGGTCGGCGACCTCCCGATGCTGCGCGACGTGGACACCGCCGCCGACGCCGCCTCGGTCGCCGCCGGCTGCCCGCCCCGGTCCCGGTTCGCCACCGCGTTCACCTCGCTCGCGGCGGCCGTCCGATGACCGGCGCCGCGCCCGTGGCCGTCCCCGGCAGAACGACACCGCAGGACGTCCGGGAGCAGCACAGCCCGGCGGCCACTTGGGCGGAGGACCTCTACGGCCGCGCCCTGCGCACCGGCCGGGGCCCGCTGTTCCTGCGCCGCCTGCCCCCGCGCCCCACCGACGCGGCGGACCTGCTGCCGCTGGACGTGGAGCGCTTCTGCGCCCCGCCCGACGCCGCCGACGAAGGCGTCCTGCACCGCTGCGACGGACCGGTCCTGGACGTCGGCTGCGGCCCGGGGCGCCTGGTGGCCGCCCTCGCCGCCAGGGGCGTACCGGCGCTCGGCGTGGACGTCAGCCCGGCCGCCGTCGCCCGCACCCGCCACCACGGCGCGACCGCCCTGCTGCGGTCCGTCTTCGACCGGCTGCCCCAGGAGGGCGGCTGGGCGACGGCGCTGGTGATGGACGGCAACATCGGCATCGGCGGCGACCCGGCGGCGCTCCTCGCCCGGCTGCGCGCCCTCCTGCGCCCCGGCGGACGTCTGCTGGCCGAGGCCGCCGCGCAGGACGTGGACGAACGCCTCGTGGTCCGTGTCGAGGACGGCGCCGGCCTGTACGGGCCCGCCTTCCCCTGGGCCCGCGTCGGCCCCGGAGCCCTGCTGCGTACGGCCGAGGCCGCCGGGTGGGTCCTCACCGGCCGGTGGACCGCAGCGGGCCGCCCGTTCCTGGAACTGCGCAGCCCCTCCCGGGCCTGCGCGCCGTACGGAGGGCCGGCCCGCCCATGACCGATGCCGCCACCCTGCCC
>NZ_LIRL01001416.1 GCF_001419795.1 Streptomyces niveiscabiei | reverse complement strand
CATCCCCCACAGCAACTCCCGCACCCCGTCCCGCACTTCCCCCACCGAGGGCACGACGAACGCGCCGAACTCCTGCGCCGGTACGGCAGTTGGCACAGCCCCGTGCCCGAGGTCCTCGACGCCGTCCGCGAAGGGGACGTCCTGCGGCATGACGTCCACCACCGCGCCGACCTGCCCGCGTACACGGCCGCGCGGCTGGGCAGGGCGCCGGGCGTCGCCCGGAAGGCGGTACGGGCGGGGCGGCTGAGTCTGTTGTCCGGGGTCATGGCAACGGGGGTTCGGGACGCGGCGATGGCGGCGCTGTCGCTCGCCGGACCCGCGCTGTTCCTGCGCGGTTTCGACGGGATCGCGGACTGGCGGCCCCCGTATGCTGCGGAGCGGACGGCGAGGTGAGGAGTAGGCGTGAAGGTCGGCTGCATCGGGCTCGGGGACATCGCGCGGAAGGCGTACCTTCCGGTGCTGGGCGGATCGCCGGGAGTCGATCTGCACCTGCACACCCGAACGCCCGCGACGCTCAAGGACGTCGGGGAGGCGTTGCGGGTGCCGGCCGCCCAACGGCACACCGGGCTCGACGAGTTGCTGGCCCAGGATCTGGACGCCGCGTTCGTGCACGCGCCCACCGCCGCGCACCCGGAGCTCGTGACGCGCCTGCTGGAGGCGGGCGTACCGACGTACGTCGACAAGCCGCTGGCGTACCAACTCGCCGACTGCGTACGGCTGGTGGAACTCGCGGAGGCGCGCGGCGTCTCGCTGGCCGTCGGGTTCAACCGGCGGCACGCGCCGGGGTACACGCAGTGTGCCGACCATCCGCGCGAGCTGATCCTCATGCAGAAGAACCGCATAGGGCTCCCGGAGGACCCGCGCACGATGGTGTACGACGACTTCATCCACGTCGTCGACACGCTGAGGTTTCTCGTGCCGGGCGAGGTCGAGGACGTCACCGTGCGCGGGCGGGTCGAGGACGGGCTCCTGCACCACGTCGTCCTCCAGCTCGCGGGCGACGGTTTCACCGCGCTCGGCGTGATGAACCGGCTCAGCGGGTCGAACGAGGAGGTCCTGGAGGTCTCCGGGCAGGACACGAAACGGCAGGTCGTCAACCTCGCGGAGATCATCGACCACAAGGGTCAGCCGAGCGTGCGGCGGCGCGGCGACTGGGTGCCGGTGGCCCGGCAGCGGGGCATCGAGCAGGCGGTGCTGGCGTTCCTCGACGCCGTGCGCGCGGGGAAGACGCTCAGCGCACGGGACGCGTTGGCGACTCATGAGCTGTGCGAGCGGGTCGTGCGCGAGGTGTCCGCCGCAGGGTGACGGCGTACACGGCGAGCGCGAGGAGGGCCGCGTACACGGTCCAGTCGCCGTAACGGGCGTACAGCGTACGGCCGTTCGCGAGCGGGACCTCGTACACGGCCGTCGCGCTCGTGCTGGTGCCGAGGGTCCTGCCGACGCGGTGGCCCGACGGGTCGTACACGGCGGAGACGCCCGTGAGCGTCGCGTGGACGAACGTCCGGCCGGTCTCGGCGGCGCGCAGTGCGCCGAGGGACGCGTGCTGCGCCGGGGCCCAGCTGTGCTGGAACGACGAGGTCGAGGACTGGGCGACGAGGAGGTCGGCGCCCTTGCGGGCGAGGCTGCGGCTCATGTCGGGGAACGCGGTCTCGAAGCAGACCATCGGGCCGATCCGCAGATCGTCGCCCACGTCCATGACGACCTGGTGGGTGCCGCGCTTGCGGTCCTCGCCGGCCGCCTTCCCGACGGACGTCGCCCAGCCGAGCAGCGAGCGTGCCGGGACGTACTCCCCGAACGGCACCAGCCGCATCTTGTCGTACCGGTCGCCGGTCGGGCCGTCCGGGCCGACCAGGATCGAGCTCTTGTAGATGCCGGGGCGGTCGGAGCGGCGCGCGTCGACGTTCACGAGGATGTCCGCGCCGGTCGCGCCCGACAGCGCGGCGAGGCGTCGGGCCAGGTCGGGGCGGTCCTTCAGGTCGTATCCGACACTGCTCTCGCCCCACACGATCAGATCGACATCCTGTCCGACGAGCTGCCGGGTGAGCTGCTCCTCGCGCTCGAACCGGCGGTCGGGGCCGTCGACCACGCCGGCCTGGACGACGGCGATCCTGGTCCGGCCGGTGGTCTCGGGGCGCGGCGCCCCCAGGTACGCGGCGGAGGCCGCCGTCGCCGTCGCGAGAAGCCCGGCCAGGGCGGGCGTACGGGCGGCGGGTACGGCGATCAGGATCGCGAGGGCCGTGTTGACGGCGACGACGAGGAAGCTGAGCAGCCATACGCCGCCGACGGAGGCGAGCCGCAGCGCCGGTTCGACCTGCCACTGGCTCGCGCCGAGCATGCCCCAGGGGCCGCCGAGCCCTTGCCAGGAGCGGACGAGTTCGACGAGGAGCCAGGCGGAGGGGAGGACGAGGAGGGCGGTCGCGGTCTGTTTCGGGGTGGGTGACCGGGGGAACGG
>NZ_LIRL01001415.1 GCF_001419795.1 Streptomyces niveiscabiei | reverse complement strand
GTTATGGGGGTGCCGGTGTCTGCCGCGGCGGCTTAGGGAGGGGGCGGGGTGGACGTCTATCAGGAACTCCTCCGGCGTCGAACGGTGGTGCTGGAGGGGGAGGTTCGGCTTCCTGCCGGGGTACCGGTGATCCGCGTGGAGGACATCGGGGTGTCCGAGCCGCCGGAGGTGACGTTGCTGCGGGTGCTGGCGGAGCCGGGGCTGCGGGAGCGGGTCGAGGACTCGGACGTCGAGGAACTGGTCGGTTCTTCCCGGGAGTTCGCGGAGTCCGTCATCAGGCTGTCCCGTCGAGTGCTGCGCGAGTACAAAGGCTTGGTCCTGCGACTCGACCGCCCCGGACAGCCGTTGCTCGACGTCATGGAGTCACTGGCGATGAGCGGGGTGGTCATGGTGCTGGCCGTGACCGCGCCGCAGGATCAGCGCTTCCCTGAGACGCTGGGTCCTGAAGCGATGCGCCTGTACGAGAGCCTGGCCGCGCTGACCACGACCGGCCCTCTTCGCGTACCGCTCGAATTCCTGACGCGCGAACAGCCCGAATCTGCCGGCTGGTTGGCGGGAGCCCGCCTGGCCGACGTGAACCGCGCAGGTATGCGGCTGCACAGCACGGCCGCCGCCGAGATCACCCGGCACTGGTCCCCCGACGAGACCCGCTCCCGTGCCGTGACAGCACTGCGCCGGCTGCTGGACACCCACCGGCCCGAAACGGTCGACCGGTTCGGCTGGACGTACGTCCTGCTCGCCGGACGCCTCCTGGACCTGTCCCCGGACGACCGGGCGGGCAAGGACGCCGTGCGGTCGCTGACGCAGGAACTGGAGCGCTCCCAGCAGGTGTTGGCGCTGGCCGCGCTCTGGCGGTTCGTGGGTTCACCGGCTGTCGCCCCTCCTCGGTTCCAACCCGCCGTGGACGAATGGGAGCGGGGAAACCTCCGCGCCGCCACCCGGCTGCTCGCCGAGATCCCCGAACGCCGCCCCGCCGACGGCTGGGTCCTGCACACCCGTGCCGCCGTCGCCTGCGACCGGGGCGACCTGCGGGGCGTAGGCCCCTTGCTGCGGCGCGCGATCGAGGCGCACCAGGTCGCCGGGGACCGGTGTGGTGAGGCGTGGGCGATGCTCTGGTACGGCCGTTGGCGGCTGCTCAGCGGAGATCTCGACGAGGCGGAGAAGGTGATCGACGCGGCTCGGGTGGCGTTCCAGGACGTCCACGACGCCACGGGAGTTGAGTGGGCGGGCGTCGAACAGCTGCGGCTCGCCCTGTTGTTGCGTGTCAGCGGTTACACCGACGGCGCCTCGCCCGAACTCAGGTCCGCGAGACCGCGTCAGGGAAGCGGGCGGGCAAGCGACTGGGCCGACTTGTTCTCCGCGCTGCCGCGGACCCCCCTCCGCAGCCGCTGGGAACCGCTCGTGTCCTCGGACCAACTCTGCGCGGCCTGGTCACGGCACTTCAGATCCATACGGACCCGGCAATCCCTGTACTCCGACACGGGCGTGCTCATCGAACTCAACCGGAACATCGAGATGTTCGCCCGCCTCGGTTCCCCCCACGGCGAAGCCTGGACCTCCCTCGAACTGGCCATCCGCACACCCCACCACCCCTCCGGCTCCCACGCCTTCGCCAAAGCCCGAGCCCGTTTCCAATCCATCGGCGACGAAGCCGGCCTAGCCTGGGTCGCCCTCGCCCAAGCCTTCGCCAACAACGAGGACCCACCCCCCGAAGCCCTCCACGAACTCTCCCGCCG
>NZ_LIRL01001414.1 GCF_001419795.1 Streptomyces niveiscabiei | reverse complement strand
CCCCCGATCCCGTCCCCCGCGGCCACACCGGGCATACCGCTCGACCCCTGAACTCCCCGTCCCCGTTCGATTACAGTGGCGAACCGTGTCGTACGGACGGTGGACGAGGGCCCGGGGAGGCTTGGTGTGAGTACGGCAGCCGGGCCCATCTGGGGCCGTGCGGAACAGCAGGACTTCCGCAGCCGGGTACGCGGCACACTGCTCGGCGGCGCCCTCGGCGACGCGCTGGGCGCCCCGGTGGACCGGACCTCGGCGGACGTCATACTCCAGACGTACGGGGTGGAGGGCGTCGTCGACCTGCTCCCCGCGTACGGCAGGCGCGGCGCGATCACCCACCTCACCCAGCTCACCCTGTTCACGGTCGACGGCCTGATCCGCGCCCAGGTCCGCCGCGACACCGGCGCCTGGCACCCCCCTACCGACCTGCACCGCGCATACCTGCGCTGGGCGGCCACGCAGCGCGACTGGGGTCCCGACCTACGCCGCAAGGACGACGGCTGGCTGGCCCGCGAGGAGTGGCTGTACGCCCGCCGCGACCCGACGCGCCCGCTGCTCCTCGGCCTCGGGGACGAGCGGATGGGCACCCTGGAGTCGCCGAAGAACCCGGCGGCGGACGGCCCCGAGGCGCTCGGCCGGTCGGCGCCGTTCGGGCTGCTGGTCGGCTGGGAGCCGCAGCTCGTCGCGCAGCTCGCGGTGGAGTGCGCGGCGCAGACCCACGGCCACCCGGCGGCCTACCTCGCGTCGGGCGCGTACGCGGTCGTCGTGCACGCGCTGGCCAGGGGCGACAGTCTCGACAGCGCGGTGCAGCGGGCGCTGTCCCACCTGTCGGCGCGGCCCGGCCACGAGCCGGTGTCGGAGGCGCTGCAACGGGGGCTCGGCGCGGTGAGACAGGGGCTGCCGACATCCGCGCGGGTCGAGGAACTCGCCGGTGCGGGCAGCGCGCCCGAGCTGCTGTCCGCCGCCGTGTACTGCGCGCTCGTCGCCGAGGACGTACGGCACGGCCTGCGCCTCGCCGTCAACCACGGCGCCCCCTCCGCCGCGACCGCCTCCGTCACGGGGTCCCTGCTCGGCGCGCTGCACGGCGAGACGGCCCTGCCCCCGGCGTGGCTCGCGGAGCTGGAGGGGCGGCCGACGCTGCTAGAACTCGCCGACGACTTCTCGATGGAGATGACGCAGGGGCCGGCGCTGCACAACCCCGCCGGGGCGGCGCCGGGGTGGCTGGCCCGGTACCCGAGAAGCAGCGGGGTGGAGCTGGGGTAG
>NZ_LIRL01001413.1 GCF_001419795.1 Streptomyces niveiscabiei | reverse complement strand
CCCCCGCTCCCACCCGATGACGAAGGCGGCACCCCCGAGGAACGCGGCCACAGAGGTGATCGGATGCACCAGAAGGATCACCCCGTAGAGGGCACCCAGCACGGCGTACCCGGCGAAACCGCGCATCCCGCGCGGGCCGACGAAACGCACCCGGCGACCGTCCCGCGCGCGTGCCCCGGTCAGAGCCCACGCCCAGAACGTCAGCCCGGCGGCGAACGCGGACGGATAGGGCAGGGTCCCGGTCATCGACATCAGCCCGAGATAGCCGCTCCACCAGGCACGGTCCGTCCCCCACAGCAGCGTCATCGCGGCCAGCGCGAGAACCGGCGCCCAGGGCCGCGGCGTCAGCACCCGCACGAACCGCCCGACCCCGGTGAGCAGCACCAGCAGGTTCACCGGGGCGGCGAGCCGCAGCACCTCCCACCCCGTCAGCCCGGTCGCCCGCGCGAACACGGCCTGCGCGAGCGCGTACGGCGAGTAGTACGGGCTCCCCGCGCCCGGCAGATCGGCGGTGGGGTGACGCGGCTCCAGGAGGTTCGCCTTCAGCCGCTCGATCACCGCCGCGTGCTGCCCGGCGTCGCAGCACAGGGGCACCCGCCAGCACGCCAGCGTCATCACCAGGAAGAACCCGAACCCGACCACCTGATAGGGGCTCGGCCGCCACACCCGGCCACCACGCAACGCCGTCGCCCCGCGCGCGGGACGACGGATCAGGGCACCGGCGCTCACCGGGCGGGGGAGCAGAGGGAGATCAGCGGCATTCCGCGTACCTTCCCGGCGAGGCGGGCGGCTTTACTGCTGATCACCCGGTCGGGTGATCACACGAATGGCCTCGGGGGGAGGGGGCGGCGCGGTCGGCTGCGGCGACGGACGGCTGCACGGCACGAACGGCCTCGCCAGCGGTGCCGGAGGCGGACGGCGGCTGCTCGGCGCGAAGCGCCTCGGCGGCGGCCCTGGAGGCGGACAGCGGCTGCGTGGCGCAGAGCGGAACCCCAGCGCCGGGCGGACCCCCGGCGCCGAGCCGGCCCCCACCACGAGCCGCCCTCCCACGAGCCGCCCTCCCGCGCGCC
>NZ_LIRL01001412.1 GCF_001419795.1 Streptomyces niveiscabiei | reverse complement strand
GGCGGGGGGCGGTTGCCTTTTTGGCGAGGGGGGCGCACGGGTCAGTCGGACGCGTCTCCCGCGAAGACCTCGTCCGTCGTAGTCGCCGTGATGGCCCGGTCGAACCAGCGGTCCAGGACGGCCAGGTCGGTACAGGACGTGATGCGGTCGCGGTCGGCCTCGGAAACGGGGACACCACGGCGGTCCAGCAGACGCAGGATGCTCTTCGCCTGGCCCTCCGCCCGGCCTTCGTCCCGGATGCCCTCCGACAGGGGGGAGACGAAGAATGAGGTGTCCATGGCCATGAGTTCCCTCCAGCGTTCGGCCAGTGTGCCTGTCCCCAGGCCCTGGGCGGTGAGTTCGATGAAGCGTTCCGCGGCTTCTTCGTCGTGTTGGAACAGGTCCTGCAGGGCGGGCGCCAGTGCTTCCAGTATGGCGCGGCTGCCCGGGTCGCGGTGGTGGAGGATCGCGGAGAGAACGGTCATGGGGATGTCGCGGGCCGCCTCCTCCCGGGTGGTGACGATCGGGACGTTGTCCGGGCCCAGGACGATGGGGCGCAGGGTGAGGGCGCTCCACTGGCTCGGGCCGATGTCGAAGTGCTGGGCGGCCCATTTCGCCGTAGCGCGGTCCTCGCAGATGACGACCAGGACCGGGGGGATCTTGTACTTGGTGTAGAGGTGGCTGAGGTAGTAGGCCCAGCTGGCCGGCTTGTCCTCGTCCCTCTTCCGCTGGGCCTCCACGGCGAGGAGGTAGTTCTCGCCGTGGACGGTGGTGATGCTCAGCAGGCTGTCCACCCGCCGTTCCAGCGGGTGGGTCTCGGTGCACTCGGTCGACAGTTCGGTACTGGAGTCGACGTCCGGAAACGGCAGGCCGATCGATCTGGCGGCG
Source organism: Streptomyces niveiscabiei (assembly GCF_001419795.1). GTDB lineage: Bacteria > Actinomycetota > Actinomycetes > Streptomycetales > Streptomycetaceae > Streptomyces > Streptomyces niveiscabiei. Next base: position 249 of record NZ_LIRL01001412.1, on the reverse strand, counting down.
CGGGCGAAGAGGCCGGGGTCCTCTCGGAGGATCCGGTGCATTGCTTCATGCGGTGAACTGACCACGGCGTCCTTCATCGGTTACTCACTGTGAACGCCGTGATCGTAGGACCGCGCGCCCGCGTCGAGTCCGCCAACCGGGTGATGATCACTCGTTCGGGTGAGGCTCAGGTGTGCTGGAAGGTCACTTCCGGGTTTGTCGGGGTGGGGCCGTCGAGGAGGGGTTGGGGGACGGTGCGGAGGTGTAGGT
>NZ_LIRL01001411.1 GCF_001419795.1 Streptomyces niveiscabiei | reverse complement strand
TTTCAGGAGTGAGAAGGAAGCACACCGGGGAGCCGCCCCCGTGGGGATGACGGTAGGGGGCAGGCAGGGGCGGGGCTACTGGTTTTTCCTCAGTCGAGGATCAGGCGGGGCGGGGAAATGAGGTCGGTGCCGAGGGTCTGCTTGCTGCGGTGGAGGCGGATGTCCAGGTGGGAGAGGGGTGCCAGGGGGGTGAGGTCGAGGTGGTGGCAGCCGGAGAACTCGATGAACGTGAGGCGGGGCAGTTCGGCGAGAGCCGCGAGGTTCGCGACCTGCCTGACGCCGGAGAGGTAGATCTTGGTCAGGTCCTGGTACGGCGTCAGCTCGGCGAAGTCGACCAGGGGTACGTCCATCAGCTGCACCGACCTCAGCGGCGAGAACACCCCGCGCGCCAGGAAGTCCCGCCACTGGCGCTCGCCGGTGAGGGTGAGCCATTCGAGGCGCGCCATGGCCTCGATCCCGGCGAGGTCCATGGTGCTCGCCTCCTCGAAGAGGCCCAGACCCGTGAGCCGGGGTGCGAAGGCCAGCTGGTCCAGGCGGGTCTGCGGGGCCCGGAAGTCGAAGGCCAGGTGCTGGAGTTCGGGGAGGTCCGCCAAGGGGGCCAGGGAGAACGGGAGGAGAGGGGTGTACAGGTAGACGTGGGTCAGCGGGGAGCCGGCGAGGGAGGTGAGGCCGGCGACGCGCGTGCAGTGGTTCACGGAGAGCCGCCGCAGCCGTGGGAACTCCTTGAGGCGTGAGAAGCCGTCGACCCCGCTGTTGCGGAACATGCCGAGGAACTCCAGCGCGGGGAGGCGTACGGCCGCCTCGGGGATGCCGTGGTCGCCGATCAGGTTCAGTCCGGTGAGCTGGGGGAGGCGGGGGAGCAGCGCCAACTCCTCCGCCCGGCGCACGTTCAGGATCTCGTCGGGGGTGACGGTGCCTTCCAGGACCGCCTCGAAGTACCGGACGGCGTCGAACGCCTGCCAGGCGTACCCGAGGGCGGTCCGTACGGCGAGGCGCTCGTCCTTCCGGAAGCGGGTGATCACCCCCAACGCGGCGTCCCCGCCGACCAGTTGAGCCGTCCGCACCACGGACGCCGCTTCCCGCGCCGTCAGCCCTTCAGGCCCCGGCAGCAACTCCAGGGCCAGTTGGCCCACTTCGGCCAGGGCGTCCGACTGCTCGTCCGAGCGCGGCGGCATCAGCACGCCGGTCCGCGCCTCCACTTCCTCCCGCACCTCGGGGTCCAGCTCCGGCGCGTGATCGAGACTCGCCGCCGCCAGCAGCACCAGCCGGTCCCGGTGCCGCCGTACCTTGCCCGCCTCCCGCAGCAGCTTCCGGAGGATCAGCCCCCGTTCATCCACCCGCGCATGCCCCACCGCCATGCACACCACGTCACCCCACTGGTCGTCATGCGCGTTCTTCACCAGCAACCCGAAATCCCGCGCCTCGACCGCGGCCTTCGCCCCCAAGTAGTCCTGGAACGTCCGGTGGACGAAGTCCACATACCCCGGCGCGGGCTCGCGCAGCAGCCCCGTCCGGATCAGCAGGTGCGTGAACACCTGCCCCGCGTCCCCCTGCGCCCGCACCTGCGGCATCGCC
>NZ_LIRL01001410.1 GCF_001419795.1 Streptomyces niveiscabiei | reverse complement strand
CGCCGCCGACCACCCCGACCTCGCGCCCACGGTCACCCTGACCCGGCTCTTCCTGCGCCAGTACGCCGAGATCCTGCGCGGCGAGATCCGCGCCACCGAGATCATGTTCCCGGGCTCCTCGATGGCCCTGGTCGCCGACTTCTACAAGGCCAACCCGCTCACCGACTCCTTCAACGAACTGGTCCGCGACGCCGTCGCCGTCCACCTCGAACACCGGATCGCCCGGCTGGCTCCCGGGGAGCGGCTGCGGATCGTCGAGTTCGGCGCCGGGACCGGGGCGACCACGGACTCCGTGCTGCCGGTCCTCGCGCCGTACGCCGACCGGGTGTCGTACTGGTTCACCGACATTTCCCAGCACTTCCTGGACCACGCCGAGGCACGGCTGCGTCCGCAGTACGACGCTCCCGGCTTCCTGAACTTCCGGGTCCTCGACCTCGAACGGGGGCACCAGGAGCAGGGGTTCGAGCCCGGTACCTACGACATGGTCCTCGCGACCAACGTCGTCCACGCCACCGCCGACCTGCGGGCGACCCTCGGCAAGGCCAAGGACCTGCTGCGGCCCGGGGGCTGGCTCGTGCTCAACGAGCTGACCGAGGTGCGGGACTCCACCACGGTCGTGGGCGGGGTCCTGGACGGGTGGTGGCTGTTCGACGACGGCGAACTCCGGCTGCCGGACTCGCCGTTGGTGCACCCCGACACCTGGCGCAGGTTGCTGCGGGAACAGGGCTTCGGGGACGTCACCGTGACCGGGGGGACCGGCGCGGACGGGCGGGCCCGGGGCCAGCACGTCATCGTCGGGGAGAGCGACGGGCTGCGGCCGATCACTGTGCGGGAAGCGGTAGTCGAAGAGGCTGCCGTCGAGGCGGCCGTAAGTGCTGTGCCGTCCGGGCGACTTCAGGGCCGGCTCGCCGCCATCGTCGCGCGGTGCCTGAAGCTGGACGAGGACGTGGACCCCGAACAGCCCCTCGCCTCCTACGGGTTCGACTCGCTCACCGGCATGAAGATCGTGGCCGGGATCGCGGACGAGTTCGGTGTGACCGTGTCGCTGGGGGACTTCTACGACCATCCGACGCTGCGGGAACTCGCCGAGTACTACGCGGAGTCGGGGACGTTGGGTGACGTCGTGGAGGGGGCAGAGGGGTCCGGGGCCCCGGGCGGGGCCGAGGGAGGC
>NZ_LIRL01000141.1 GCF_001419795.1 Streptomyces niveiscabiei | reverse complement strand
TGCGGGCGCACCGCGCCCCCGCCCGGTGCGCCCGCACCAGCGCCGTGACCAGACCGGCCGTCAACGCGGCGACGGCGGGCGCGAGTTGGGTCGTGTAGTAGACGTGGAACGTTCCCTCCTGGACGGAGAACATCAGCCCGCATACCACCAGCCAGGCCCCCCACAGCACCCACCCGGACCCCGGCAGCCGCTTCCCGGCCGGACCGCTGCCGCGCCGCCGCAGCACCGCCCCGGTCACGGCGACGGCCAGGGCAATGGCGCTCGCCGGGAGCAGCCAGCCGATCTGCCCGGCCACCTGCTCGCTGAACAGCCTGAGCGGCCCCGGCTGACTCCTGAACGCCCTGCTGAGCCCGGCCCCGCCGCTGCCGCCCGCGCTCTCCCCGAAGATCCGGCCGAGCCCGTTGTACCCGACGACGAGTTCCCAGGCCCCGCCGTCGGCGCTGCCCCCGATGTACGGCCGTCGCCCCGGCCACCAGGCGACCACCGCGATCCACCACAGCGAGGAGACGGCACACACCGCGCCCGCGGCGAGCAGCGCCCGGACCCGCCGCAGCCAGGGGCCGCCCGCGCCGACCAGCCACGCCGCCGCGAACGCCGGCAGCACCATCCACGCCGCCGCCATCTTGGTCAGGAACCCGCACCCGACCAGGAATCCGCTCGCGCACAGCCACGCGGTGCTGTTCGACCGGACGGCCCGGGTCAGCGCGTACGCGCCGCCGACCAGGAACAGCACGAGCAGGGTGTCGGGGTTGTTGTACCGGTTGATCGCCACGGTGACGGGCGTCAGGGCCAGCACGAGCGCGGCGAGCAGCGCCGTGCCCTCGCCCGCCCAGAGCCGTACCGTCCGGTGCAGGACGAACACGGCGGCGACGCCCTCCAGGACCTGCGGCAGGATCAGCGCCCAGCCGTGCAGCCCGAAGATCTTGCTGCTGACGACCTGCGGCCACAGCGCCGCCGGCGGCTTGTCGACGGTGACGACGCCGGCCGGGTCGAAGGAGCCGAACAGGAAGTTCGTCCAGCTGCCGCCCATCGACTTCACGGCGGCCGAGTAGTAGCCGTTGCCCCAGCCGAGCGGGCCCAGCGCCCAGCCGTACAGCAGCGCGGACAGGAGCAGGATCGCGGCGAGCGCGGCGGGGGCCGCCCGGCGCGGCAGGACACGGACGGTGACGGGGAGCCGTACGGCGCGGCCCGACGTCACCTCGGTGGTGTGCGTCACGGAAGGCTTCCTCTCAGAGGTCCCCGGCGGTACGGCGGAACACGGCCAGCCGCAGCACCAGGAAGCGGACGCCGGTCACCAGCACCGAGGCGACGGCGAGGACGAGGGTCTCGGCACCGGTCGAGGCGTCGGGGGAGGCGTCGCGGAAGAGGAGGACGGCCCCCGACGTGGCGAGGTAGCCGACGATGAACAGCACACCGGCACCGAGGTGGGCGCGGCCGGCGCCGGCCGTGGAGTGCCGGAAGGTCAGCCGGCGGTTCGCCTCCGTGTTGAGGAGCGTCAGCACCAGCAGGGAGACGAAGTTCGCCGCCGCCGGCGGCCACCAGCCGCGCAGCAGCCAGTACAGGAGCGCCTGGCCCGCCGTCGAGGCGACGCCGATCACCGCGAAACAGGCGATCTGCCAGGTGAGTTGGGCCCGGTCGTGGTGCGGGGCGAGGACCGCGTCCGGGTGTTCGGCGGTCGGGCGCGGGCGGGCCGGGACGGCGACGCGGGCCTTGCCGGACGCCTTGAGGCGGGCCATCCGCCACAGGCCCCTCAGATCGTCGGCAGCGGTGTGGACGACATCCACCCGCGTGTCGACGTCCTCCACCCAGTCGACCGGCACCTCGTGGATGCGCAGGCCGTTGTGCTCGGCCAGCAGGAGGAGCTCGGTGTCGAAGAACCAGGCGTCGTCCCGGGCCCTCGACAGCAAGGGGCGCAGGACGTCCGTACGGGCCGCCTTGAACCCGCACTGCGCGTCGCTGAAACGCGCGCCGTGCGTCAGCCTGATCAACGCGTTGTAGCAGCGCGAGATCAGTTCCCGGCGCGGGCCGCGCACCGTCCTCGCGCCGGAGGCCAGGCGGCTGCCGATCGCCAGGTCGGAATGGCCGCTGGCGAGCGGGGCGATCAGGGGGAGGAGCCCGTCGAGGCCGGTCGACAGGTCGACGTCCATGTAGACGACGATCTCCGCGTCGCTCGCGCCCCACACGGTACGCAGCGCGAGCCCGCGTCCCTTGCGGTCGAGGTGGACGACACCGACGCCGGGCAGCTCCTCGGCGAGTTCGCGGGCCACGGCGAGGGTCGCGTCCGTGCTGGCGTTGTCCGCGACCGTGATCCGCCAGGTGTAGGGCAACTCGTCACGTAATCGCGCGTGCAGGGTCCGGACACAGCCCGGAAGCGCTCGTTCCTCGTTGTGGACAGGGATCACGACCTCGACCGTCGGCGTGCGGGTGACGTCCGGGGCGTGCTGCTGGGGGGTTCGGGCCGTACGCGTTCCACTGAATGTCCGCGTCATGGGTTCCTCGGGAGGTGAGGGTCGATGGGGGGCGGCTCCGGTACGCGCCCGGTCCTTGGGCCGCGCACGCATCGACTCTGACCGGTGAGGCAGGGGAAACCCGGGGAGAAAGCTGGGAACTGACGGGGAGTTGGGTCTCGGTGCGGGTACTGGGCGGAGGCGGCAGGGCGGCACGGGCCGGTCGGTGAGCGCCGTCGCGTGATGGCCCCGCCCTGGTCAGCCCGTCACCGTCGCGCGGTGGTCCCGCCCCGGTCAGCCCGTCACCGTCCCCGGCTGCACCCGGCTCTCCTCGCCCGACGCCGCCCGGGTGCGGGGAGTGGTGAAGCCGGTCCGGTAGGCGATCGCGACGAGTCGCGCGCGGTCGTGGACGCCGAGCTTGGCCATGATGCGGTTCACGTGAGTCTTGGCGGTCAGGTGCGAGACGCTGAGCCGCTCCCCGATGGCGTGGTTCGAGAGCCCGGCGGCCACCAGGCCGAGCACCTGGCTCTCCCGTCCGGTGAGCGCCCTCAGCTCCGGCACCGGGGCGCTCGGGGGCTCCGGCAGAGCGAGGTAGCGGGTGATGAGGGCCTTGGTCGCCACAGGCGACAGCGGCGTCTCCCCGCGAGCGACCAGCCGGACGGCGTCGACGAGCGCGCCCGGCTCGACGCCCCTGCCGAGAAACCCGCCCGCCCCGGCACGCAGCGCCCGGACGACGTACTCCTCGGTCTCGAACGCCGTCAGGATCAGCACCCGTACGCCCGTGAGGTGCTCGTCAGCCGTGATGGCGCGGGTGGCGGCGATGCCGTCCACCCCGGGCATCCGGACGTCCATCAGGACGACGTCGGCACGGGTGGCACGGGCCAGGGCGACCGCCTCGCCGCCCGTCGCGGCCTCCCCGGCGACCTCCAGGTCCGGCTCGGACTGGAGGAGCAGGCGCAGACAGGACCGGACGAGGGCCTGGCCGTCTGCGAGCAGAACGCGGATGGTCATCTCAGCCTTCTCGTGGGCGGAGGCCGGTGCCGGGAGGCTTCGGCTCGTGGGGGTCGTTCACGTTGACGACCATCAGCGGGGTGTGGTCGTCGTCCAGGTGACGCCTCGATCAGAAGCGGACTGTTGTCCGTTTTGCTTGCGAGGGTGAAGGTACGCCCAAGAGATCCGAAGTTGCAAGGGGGATCTGTGCGGGTGGCGTCGAAGGGTGGTGTGAGCTGCGGTTTCGTGGGTGAGGTCGGGGCGGTGGGGTGGGTGTCGTCGGCCGGTGACTGAGCGCGCGTGCGGGCGTTAAGGTGGAGGGGGAAGCGGACAGTCGTCCAGCAGGGGGGAAGGGCAGTGGAGTCGAGGACCGGTGGGCCTCAGCGGTCGGACGCGCAGCGCAACCGGGAACGCATCCTGGAGGTGGCGCTCGTCGAACTGTCGCGCTCCGCTGACGTCCCGCTGAGCACGATCGCCAAGAAGGCGGGCGTCGGGCAGGGGACCCTGTACCGCAACTTCCCCAACCGCGAGGCGCTCGTCCTGGAGGCGTACCAGCACGAGGTGCGGCAACTCACCGACGGCGCGGCCGAGTTGCTGAAGACGATGGAACCCGACCTCGCCCTTCGCGTGTGGATGGACCGCCTCGCCCGCTTCATCATGGCCAAGACCGGGCTGGCCGACGCGCTGCGCCAGGCGGCCGGCGCGACGGAGGGCGCGGAGCCGTCCGGGTACGCGATGGTCTTCGGGTCGATCGAGTACCTGCTCGCCGCCAACCACGAGGCCGGCACCATCCGCCCCGGCGTGACCGCCGGCGACTTCCTGCGCGCCATCGCCGGCATCTGGCAGATCGACATCAGCGGCGACTGGCACACCCAGGCCACCCGGCTGCTGGACATCGTCATGGACGGCTTGCGCGCGGGGGCACCGGGGCGGGGCTGAGGCTTTCAACTCCCCACGTTCTACGGTGTGCTGAGTGTCGCTCAGGCATCCGACCGGCAAGGAGCACAGGACTGTGGACGTCGAGATCCCCCAGGACGTACACGACATCGCCACCCGACTCGGCGGCGGTGTCCCCTACGCGTTGAAGGCGGTGGCGGGACAACTCGTCGACGATCCCGACCTGGGGCATCCCTCCGGCCTGCCCGGAATCCTCACCGTGCGGATCGAGGACGACATGATCGAGGACTGCCCGGCCCTGGCCATCGGCTACATCCGCGAGCCCGAGTGGATACAGATCCGGTTCCTGACCCTGGCCCGCCCCGCCGAACCCGAACCCGAACCCGAGCCCGAGCCTGAGGAGGAGGAACCCGAAGAGCGCCCCGACCTCGTTGCCGAGGCGACCACCGCACGACAGGTCGCCGACGCCTGGCGGCGTATCACCGGCTGGCTCCGCGACCATGCCCCCGACTCCTACGCCGCGCTGCGCCCCGGCGCCGGCCTCGGCACCCTCGCCGCGCTGGAAGGTGAACTGGGCATCCGCCTGCCCGTCGAACTGCGCGTCCTGTGGACGCTCACCGCAGGGGACGACGGGGGCTGCCTGCCCGGCAACCGCGCGCTGATGCCGGTGGACGCCGTGGCCGAAGTCCACCGCCTGAAGACGGACATCCAGGCCGGGCTCGACGTCGACAACGCCGGCCTCGGCGAGGAGGACCGGATCACCGCATGGGCGCCCACCCGGATCCCGGTGGTCGCCTTCGGCCCTGCCGACACCACGTCGGGCCTGTACCTCGACGCCGCGACCGGATACCTGGGCCACTGGTCCCGCTACAACGAACCCCCCGGCGAAGAACTCGACACCCTCGTCACCTACTTGGAGGAAACCGCCGACATGCTCGAAGCACCAGCCCTCGCCACCCGGGACAGACCAGGGCTCGTCGGCGGAACACTGGTCTGGCTCAGCGGCAGACACCCCACCGACAAACACCACTGGCAGCCGGTAACCGGCTGACCGCACGGCATCGAAGCGCCACCACGACCCGGAGGAGGCGCGGACCAAGCGGCCCATGACCAGCCGGTCATCAACACCGGTGTACCGCTGCCGGGGAACCTCGGCGCGACGGTGCGTCGGTGAATCCTCAGCCCGGTGAGGACGGCTCTGTCGGCGAGTCGGGCTCGGGGGTGGGTTTCGCGCCGGGGCCCGGGCCCGCTGAGACCTGGGCGGGGGTGGTGATGGTGTGTCCGGAGTCGCAGGTGACGACGGTCCGGACGGGGCTGCCGCAGTCGTGGTGGAGCAAGGAGACCGTGGAGGCGCCATCGGGGACGATCCATTGCTCTGCCCAGTCGTTGAGGGCGATGAGGATGGGTAGCAGGGCGCGGCCCTTGTCGGTGAGGCGGTATTCGTCGCGTGCGCGGGTGCCAGGGGCCGCCCGGTAGCGGGTCTTTTCCAGGATGCCGTCGGCGACGAGGTCCCGGAGGCGGGCGGACAGCACGCTCGGGCTGATGCCGCAGTGGCGCTCGAAGTCGTCGAAGCGGCGGGTGCCGTAGAAGGCCTCCCTGATGATCACGCCCGTGGTCCGGGGGCTGAGGGAGCGCAGGGCGAGGTTGATCGCGTCGGGTTCGATGTCCCACGCGTCCCGCTGCCACCGCTGCGGATGCGCATCGGCGGGTGCTTCGGTTTCGTCGCTCACGTATCCCTCTCCGGTGTGTTGCCCGAGTCTATCCACGCTCCTATGCTGACTTCGGTTTATAGAAGTCAGATGGAGAGGGTGCTACGTGAACATCGGTGAGAGCTACCACCGCAGTACGGCCGGCCAGGCATGGGACGCGATCGTCATCGGATCGGGCATCGGCGGCCTGACCACGGCCGCCTTCCTGGCCCGGACGGGGCAGAAGGTGCTCGTACTGGAGAAGCACTCGACGGCGGGCGGCGCCACCCAGACGTTCCGTCGGGCCGGATACGAATGGGACGCCGGGCTCCACTACATGGGCGACGTCCACCGGCCCACCAGCGGCCTGCGCCGGATCTTCGACCACATCAGCGGCGGCAAGCTGGAGTGGGCCCCCATGCCGGACGTGTACAACCGCGTCTTCATCGCGGACCGGGAGTACGAGTACAGGTCGGGCGTACAGCGGTTCGCGGACCGGATGAAGGAGTACTTCCCCCGCGAGTCCGGGGCCATCGACCGGTACATCGACCTGGTCCACACCGCGAACCGCGCGGCTCGCCCGTACCTCGCCCACCGAAGCCTGCCGCACGCCGCAGCCGACAGCCTCCACGACGACCTGGCCGCACCCTTCCTCTCGCTCGCGGACCGGACGGTCACCGAGGTCCTCAGCGACCTCACCGACGACGCGGAACTCCGCGCGGTCCTGTGCGGTCACTACGGTGACTACTCCCTCGCCCCCGGACGCGCCTCGTTCGGCATGCACGCCATGCTCATCCGCCACTACATCGACGGCGCGAACTACCCCGTCGGCGGCTCCGCACGCCTCGCGGAGACCGCCACGGACGTGATCACCGGCGCCGGTGGGGCCGTCCTGATCTCCGCGGAGGTCGAGGAAGTCGTCCTGGACGACAAGGGATCGGCCCGCGGCGTCCGCATGGCGGACGGAAAGAGCTTCCGGGCACCGCTGATCATCAGCGACGCCGGGGCGCTCAACACCCTGACCCGGCTCCTGCCCGACCGGACTCCCGAAGCCTCCCGGCTCGCCGACTCCCTGCGTGCCGTCGGCCCTTCGCAGACGTACGTGATGCTGAACATCGGCATCCGGGAATCCGGTGACCGGCTCGACCTGGACCCGGCCAACATCTGGGCCCACGCCGGACCCGACATCGACGGCGACATCGCCGCGTTCGAGGCCGACCCCGAACACCGCGCCATGCCGACGTACTTCATCACGTTCCCCTCCGTGAAGGACCCGTCGTGGGAGAGCCGCTACCCGGGGCGCACCACCATCGACATCGCGGGGCTCACCACCTGGTCGTTGTTCGAGCCGTACGCGGGAAGCGCGTGGATGCGCCGGGGCGCCGACTACGAGCGCCTCAAGGGCAGGCTCACCGAGGAACTCCTCGGCCAGGTCTTCCGCTTCTGCCCGCAGCTGGAGGGCCGCATCGACCACGCCGAACTGGCCACGCCGCTCAGCTTCAACCACTTCCTCGGCAGGGAGAGGGGTGACTTCATGTCCCTCGCCCACACCCCGCAGCGGTTCGCCCTGCGTGGCCTCGGCGCCCACACCCACATCCCGGGCCTCCTCCTCACCGGCCAGGACGTGGCATCGGCCGGCGTCAGCGGCGCCATCATGGGCGGCGTCGTCGCCGCCTCCGCGGCCCTGGAGCGCGACGCCCTGCAAGACCTCGCGACCGCGTGAACGCCGAACACGAGACACCAAGGGTGCGCCGTGGCCCGGTCGCGCGGTGCGGGCGGGCCGGGCCACGGCTGTCTGCGGTCAGTAGCCGTAGATCATCTTGTAGGCGACCTCGGGGAGGAACTGTCCGGCCGAGGAGCCGCTGCCCACGCCGCAGTTGCCGTCGGACTCGCCGGGGGTCTTGATCCACAGGAGCATCTCGGCGCCGCCGCCCATCTGGGTGGGGGTGCCGATCTTGCGGCCGGCGGGGTTGCACCACTGGCCGTTGGAGCCGTTGCCGTTGCGGCTGGTGTCGACGACGAACGGCTTCGTGTAGCCGTAGCGGGCGCTGAGTTCACGGTTGACGGCGTTGCCGTAGTTGGTGTTCTCGGCGGTGGTGAAGTAGTTGGAGATGTTGAGGGAGAAGCCGTGGGCCTGGCGCAGTCCGGCGTTGTGCAGGCGCTGGGCCATGGTCGCCGCGTCGGTCCAGCCCGGGTTGCCCGAGTCGAGGTAGACCCAGGCATTGGGGGCCTGGCGGCTGAACGTGGAGAGCGCGCCGGTCAGCATGTTCTGGCGCTCGGTGATCTGGGCCTGGTTCATGCAGCCGTAGTCGCCGAGCGAGTCCGGTTCCAGGATCACGACGGCCTGGCGGCTGCCGATCCCGCCGGCGAACTGGGAGATCCAGGTGGCGTAGGCGGAGGGTGAGGAGGCCCCGCCCGCGGAGTGGCCGCCGCAGTAGTCGCGGTTGTAGACGTTGTAGGCGACCATGATCGGCAGCTTGTTCGCGTTCGCCGCCGCCCCCGCGTACGAGCCCGCGGCGGTGCCGATCGACCCGCTCCAGGAACCGAACCAGCGGGCGGCGGGGGTGTTGGCGAGGGAGTTGTTGATGGCGGAGGCGCGGCCGTCGTTGGGGTTGGCGGCGACCCACTGCTTCGCGCTGGAGTTGGGGTCCACGTAGAACCCGTTGGCCTTGAGGGCCGGGCCCGCCGCGTGGCCGGACGGAGCGACGGCGAGCGCCAGCGGCAGGGCGAGCAGGGCCGCCGTCAGGGCGCGGAGCTTTCGGCGCATCGGTGTACCTCGGTTTCCTGGTGGGGGAGCGTCGCCCGGCCTCGTCCAGGACGGGCGACGCGGTGAGGAGGTGCGGCGGTACACGTCCCCCGGTGCCGGCGGCTCTCCGGCAGTACTCCGGCGGGACGACACCGCGAACGACCGGCGACGGGGGGTGGGAGCGCTCCCAAAGTGGAAGCGGTTCCAGGGGTGTCGAGGCCCTCCGGGTGTGGTGGATATCGTGTGGGGAGCCGTTGGGACTGTCAAGAGCAGCCGTACGACCCGCCCTTCACACGGCGAAGGCAAGGATCTACAGTCCTGTGTCTGGAAGCGCTTCCAGACACAGGGGGTCCACGGTCCATGGCAGCAGACGGAGCCCGCCGCCGGCCGACGCTCGAAGCCGTGGCCGAACTCGCGGGAGTCTCCCGCTCCGTGGCCTCCCGCGTCCTCAACGACGCCCCGTACGTCAGCCGCGTCAAGCGCCAGGCGGTCGAACGGGCCGTCAGAGAACTGGGCTACGTCCCCAATCCGCGCGCCCGGGCCCTGGCCACCCGGCAGACGGGAGCGGCTGCCCTGGTCGTCTCGGGAGAGGACCCGTCGATCTTCGCGGACCCCTTCTTCGCCCAGGTGATCGTGGGGGCGTCGGCCGCGCTGGAGGAGGCGGACCTGCATCTGATGCTGTGTCTGGCCGCCTCCGAGCGGGGCCGGGAACGGGTGGCGGCGCTGCTGCGTTCCCGTGGCGTCGACGGCGTCATGCTGATGGCGCTGCGCGAGGGCGACCCGCTGGTGCGCATGGCGGAGGAGGCGGAGCTGCCCGTCGTGTTCGGCGGACGTCCGGTGGGGCCCGCCCCCCGCTGGTACGTGGACGTCGACAACGTCGGTGGCGCCCGCGAGGCGACCGAGTACCTGATCGCGCGCGGCCGGACGCGGATCGCCGTGATCTGCGGACACCTCGACACCGAGGCCGGGCGGGCCCGTCACCGCGGCTACCGGGACGCGATGCTCGCCGCGGGACTGACCCCGCTTCCCCCGGTGGAGGGGGACTTCACCGAGCCCGGCGGCGCCGCCGCCATGGCCGTCCTCCTCGCCGAACACCCCGGCCTGGACAGCGTGTTCGCCGCCAACGACAACATGGCGGCGGGGGCGCTGCGCACTCTGCGCGAGAGGGGGCGCCTGGTGCCCGACGGCGTCGCCGTGGTCGGGTTCGACGACCTCGCCGTGGCCCGGATCGCCGACCCGCCGCTGACCACCGTCCACCAGCCCATCACGGCTCTCGGGCGGGAGACGGCCCGCATGCTCGTCGCGCTGATCGACGGCCAGGACCCCACCCCGCTGATCCTCCCGACCCGCCTGGTCGCCCGCGCGAGCGCCTGACGGCGGCGGGTTGAGGCCCGTTGACGTTCCCGCTCGCGAATCCTGTGAGAAGTGTTGACGTTGATCATCCCGTCCCTATCATCCAATTGATCGACACTCCGACCTTTGTGCGACATTTCGAACGATCCGAAGGTGCACCACACGCCATCCCGGACGGCCTCTGCGTGGGGCTCGCCGGAGCCGCTTGGTCAAGGATGACGAGGTCCTCATGCGCAGACGCAGTTTCCGCAGCCGCACGCACCTGTCCGCCGCACTCGCCGCCACGCTCGCGGCACTGGCCGCCCTGGCCGCGATGCTCGTCGCCGCCCCGGCCCACGCGGCCACCACCAGCGCCGTACGCGCAGTCGCTGCCGGCCGCTGCCTCGACGTGCCCGGCGCCGCCCAGGCCGACGGCACGAACCTCCAGATCTGGGACTGCACCGGCGCGGCCAACCAGCAGTGGACCCTGACGGACAGCAGCCAGCTGACCGTGTACGGCAACAAGTGCCTGGACGTCCCGGGCACGGCCACCTCCGGGACCCGCGTGGTGATCTGGACCTGCCACGGCGGCGCCAACCAGCAGTGGCGGGCGAACGCCGACGGCACCATCACCGCCGTCCAGTCCGGGCTGTGCCTGGACGTCAGCGGCGCCGCAACCGCCAACGGCACGGCCGTCCAGCTCTGGTCGTGCAGCGGTGGCAGCAACCAGAAGTGGACCGGCCTGTCCGGGACGGGCAACGGCTGCGCCCTTCCGTCGGCGTACCGGTGGAGCTCGACCGGGCCGCTCGCGCAGCCGGGCAACGGACAGCTCTCGCTGAAGGACTTCACCACCGCGACGTACAACGGCAAGCACCTGGTCTACGGGACCAGCTCCGACGGATCGTGGCACTCGATGGGGTTCAGCCCCTTCACGAACTGGTCGGACATGGCGACGGCCACCCAGACCACCATGAGCCAGCTCGCGGTGGCGCCCAAGCTGTTCTACCTCTCCACCAAGAACATCTGGGTGCTGGCCTCCAACGGCTGGGGCACCGCCTGGCCCTTCGTCTACCGCACCTCCAGCGACCCCACCAACCCCAACAGCTGGTCCGCCGCACAGCCGCTGTTCACCGGCAGCCTCCCCACCGGCGCCCCCATCGACCCGACGCTGATCGCCGACGGCCAGACCATGTACCTGTTCTTCGCCGACGACAACGGCAGCATCTACAAGTCGACCATGCCGCTCGCCAACTTCCCCGCCAGCTTCGGCTCCTCGTACACGACGGTCCTGCGGGACACGAAGGAGCGGCTGTTCGAGGCACCCGAGGTCTACAAGGTCCAGGGCCAGAACCAGTACCTCATGATCGTCGAGGCGATGGGGGCGGGCGGGCGCTACTTCCGCTCCTTCACCGCCACCGACCTGAACGGCGCGTGGAGCGAGCAGGCCGGCAGCGAGAGCAGCCCCTTCGCGGGCAAGGCCAACAGCGGAGCCACCTGGACCAACGACATCAGCCACGGTGACCTGGTCCGCAACAACCCCGACCAGACCATGACCGTCGACCCCTGCAACCTCCAGTTCCTCTACCAGGGGTACGACCCGAGGACGCCGCAGGGCACGCCGTACGAGCGGCTGCCCTACCGGCCGGGGCTGCTGACCCTTCAGCGCTGACCGACGCCTTGAGGGGCCCCGACTCAGGGGCCCCTCAAGCGCGGGCGCCCCGGCCGTACGGGCGTTCGGCGGCGCCGACACGGCGGTTTCCCGGTGACGGGCCGTCGGCGTGGCTAGTGTCTGCCGGGTGAACGCAGACGACGTGAACCGGCGGTGGACGCGGGCCATGCCCGACGCCTACGAACGCCACCTGGTGCCGGTCTTCTTCGAGCCCTTCGCCGAGGACCTGGCCGCGCGTGCGGCGGCGGCGCGCCCCGGGAGGATCCTGGAACTCGCCGCCGGGACAGGGGCGTTGACCTCGGCGCTGCTCGCCGCGCTGCCCGGGGTCCCGGTGGTGGCGACCGACCTCAACGAGGCCATGGTGAGTGCCGGGTCGGCACGGGAGCCTGGGGCCGTGTGGCGGCGGGCGGACGCCCAGCGGCTGCCCTTCGGGGACGGGGAGTTCGACCTCGTCGTGTGCCAGTTCGGGGTGATGTTCTTCCCCGACCGGCCCGCCGCCTGCGCCGAGGTGCGCAGGGTCCTCGCGCCGGGCGGACGGTTCCTGTTCAACAGCTGGGGCCCGCTGGCCTCGCACGGCTTCGGGGCCGCCTTCCAGGCCGCCCTGGAAGAGGCGATGCCGGACGGCGCGCCCGCGTTCCTGCGCGATGTCCCCCACGGTTACGCCGATCCGGCGGTCGTCGCCGCGGACCTCGCCGCCGCCGGCCTGTCCCCGGCGGGCGCGGAGGAGGTCACCCTGCACGGTGTCGCGGAGTCGGCTGCTTCCGTCGCCACCGGCTTCCTCACCGGTACGCCGGTGAGCGCCACCGTGGACGCCCGTGAGGACGCGCGGGCCGTCCGGGACGCCGTCGTGCGGAGCATGACGCGGCGCCTCGGCGCGGGACGTGTGACGGCGCCGATGACCGCGACCGTCTACACGGCACACCGCGAGGGCTGACCACGGCGATGACCCGGGCACGGTGGCGCAGGGGGGGCCGATCGGCCCCCGGGTGCGCCCCGGGCGGCCCTGCCCGGCCGGGCAGGGCCGCGTGACGCTGGTGGGGACGAGCGGACCGGGGACGCCCCTTGCGCTCGTCGCCCGGCAGACACCCGGCACCGAGAGGCGGAACGACCGCGATGGACAAGCCGACCACGTACGTCCGCACCTTCGCCGAGGGCGACCGGACCATGGCCGCCCTCCTCGGCGGGAAGGGGGCCGGGCTCGCGGAGATGACGCGGCTCGGGCTGCCCGTCCCGCCCGGGTTCACCGTCACCACCGAGGCGTGCGCCGCCTACCTGGCCACCGGCCGGGAACCCGACGGCCTCGGCGTCGAGGTGGACCGCGCGCTCGCCGCGCTGGAGCGGACGGCGGGGCGCACCCTGGGCGCCGCCGAGGACCCGCTGCTGGTGTCCGTGCGCTCCGGTGCCCGCTTCTCGATGCCCGGGATGATGGAGACCGTCCTCGACATCGGCCTCAACGACGCCTCGGTCACCGGCCTGGCCAAGGTGTCCGGCCGGGAGCGGTTCGCCTGGGACTCCTACCGGCGGCTCGTGCGGATGTTCGGCCACACGGTGATGGGCGTGGACGACGCCCTGTTCGACACGGCGACCGCGGCCGAACTCCCCGACCTCGTCGAGGAGTTCAAGGCGATCATCCGCCAGGCGACGGGCGAGGAGTTCCCGCAGGACCCCGGCGAGCAGCTGGTCCGCGCGATCCGCGCCGTCTTCGGCTCCTGGAACGGCGAGCGCGCCCGCGTCTACCGGCGCCGCGAACACATCCCCGACGACCTCGGCACCGCCGTCAACGTCCAGGCGATGGTCTTCGGCAACCTCGGACCCGACTCCGGCACCGGCGTCGCCTTCACCCGCGACCCCGCCACCGGCGAACGCGGCCTCTACGGCGACTACCTGCCCGACGCGCAGGGCGAGGACGTCGTCGCGGGCCACCGCGACACCGTCCCGCTCGCCGACCTCGCCACGCACGTCCCGCCCGCGTACGCCGAACTCGCCGAACACCTGAGGACGCTGGAGCACCACTACCGCGACCTGTGCGACGTCGAGTTCACCGTCGAGCGCGGCCGGCTGTGGATCCTCCAGACCCGGGTCGGCAAACGCACCGCCGAAGCCGCGTTCCGCGTCGCCCACGACTTGTGCGAGGAGCAGACGATCAGCGCCGACGAGGCCCTGGCCCGGGTGGACGGCGCGGAACTCACCCGGCTGATGTTCCCCCGGTTCGCGGCCGACCCCACCGCCGTCCCCCTCGCGCACGGCGTCCCCGCCTCGCCCGGCGCGGCCGTCGGGGTCGCCGTCTTCGACTCCGCCGAGGCGCTGCGCCGGGCCGCCGCCGGCGAGCGGACCGTCCTGGTGCGCCGCGAGACCGCCCCCGACGACCTGCCCGGCATGATCGCCGCCGAGGCCGTCGTGACCAGCCACGGCGGCAAGACCAGCCACGCCGCCGTCGTCGCGCGCGGCATGGGCAAGGTCTGCGTGTGCGGCGCCGAGTCCCTCACCGTCGACCCGGTCGCCCGCCGCGCCACCACCGCCTCCGGGACCGTCGTCCACGAGGGCGACACCCTCTCCGTCGACGGCACCGCCGGCACCGTCCACCTCGGCGCGCTCCCGCTCACCGACTCCGACGTCGCACGCGCCCTGGAGACCGGCACCGCGAGCGGACCGCTCACCGAGGCCGTCCTCGGCACCCTCGCCCACGCCGACGCCGTACGCCGCCTTCAGGTGCGCGCCAACGCCGACACCCCCGAGGACGCCGTGCGCGCCCGCGCGCTCGGAGCCCAGGGCATCGGACTGTGCCGCACCGAGCACATGTTCCTCGGCGAGCGCCGCACGCTCGTCGAGGCGATGATCCTCGCCCGCGACGACGACACCGCTCGCGCGCGGGCGCTGGACGCGCTGCTGCCGCTCCAGCGGGACGACTTCACCGGCATCCTCAAGGCCATGGACGGACTGCCGGTGACGATCCGGCTCCTCGACCCGCCGCTGCACGAGTTCCTCCCCGACCGCACCGCCCTCGCCGTCCGGCTGGCGACCGCCACCCACCCGGACGTCCACGACCGTGAACTCCTCGACGCCGTGGAGCGGATGAGCGAGCAGAACCCGATGCTCGGCCTGCGCGGCGTACGCCTCGGACTGGCCGTACCCGGCCTCATGGCCATGCAGGTGCGGGCGGTCGCCGAGGCCGTCGTGCGGAGGCTGCGCGACGGCGGCCGGCCACGGGCCGAGATCATGATCCCGCTCGTCGGCACGGTCGAGGAACTGCGGCTGGCCCGCGCCGAGACCGGACGCGTCCTCGCCGAGGTCGCCGCCGAGACCGGCCAGCGCCTCGACCTGCCCATCGGCACGATGATCGAACTCCCGCGCGCCGCACTCACCGCCGGACGCCTCGCCGAGGACGCCGACTTCTTCTCCTTCGGCACCAACGACCTCACCCAGACGACCTGGGGACTGTCCCGCGACGACGCCGAGGCATCCTTCTTCCCCCTCTACCTGGAGAAAGGCGTCTTCGCCGAGTCGCCCTTCGAGACGATCGACGAGGACGGTGTCGGCCGGCTCGTCCAACTCGCCGTCGAGGCCGGCCGCACGGCCAACGCCCGCCTGGAGACCGGCGTCTGCGGCGAACACGGCGGCGACCCCGCGTCCGTCCACTTCTTCCACCGCGCCGGACTCGACTACGTGTCCTGCTCCCCGTTCCGTATTCCCGTCGCCCGCCTCGAAGCGGGGCGCGCGGCGCTGGAGGGGGTGGGGGTGAGCGACACCAGGTGACCCCGGCGGCCGGGTGCCTGGCCCGGCAGCAGAGGGCCGGAGGTGTCGAGGCCGGACATCCGTCGGGGACAGCTGTCGCCACCCGGAGCCCGCCGGCTGCTGGAGCCGCTCTCGCCGCGCATCATCACCGACGCCCACGGGGGAAAGGCGGTCGTTGCAGGTCACCGCTTTCACGGTCATCCCCCAGCGGCCCGCGCCGGCCGAAACGCTCAGCGCGTCACCGGCGGCCAGTGCAGCGGAAGTTGGCGGCGTCGTTCGTGCTGCCGCGCCCGTCGTAGCGGGCGACGCCGGGCCACAGGCACAGCGGCCGGCTCATGGACCCGTTCGCGGCGAGCAGCGTGGTGGGGGCCTTGCCCTGTTCGACCCACTTCACCAGGGCCGCGAGCGGGTCGGCCGGGGCGGCGCCGGAGCCGCCTCGGCAGTGGCCCACGCCGGGGGCCGTGAAGAGGCGGGCGAACCGCTCAGTCTTCGCCCGGCCGCCCATCGCGGCGGTGACCTGCTCGTAGTAGGTGGTCGTTCCCTGCGGAGGGATCAGCTGGTCGGCCAGGCCGTGCCAGAGGAGCAGTTTGCCGCCGGCGGCGCGGAAGGCGCCGAGGTCCGGGTTGTCCGTGCCGACCACGGGGCCCCACTCCTGACGGGACTGGTCGAAGTGGTCGGCGAAGTCGGCCATGGTCAGGCTGTGCCAGTCGAAGGAGGGGTTCTTCGCGAGCCAGTACGTGAACCAGCTGGACGCGAGGGGCGTCGGGGCTCCGTCGCCGTTCGCGGTGGCGGCGAGTCTGGTGAACGAGGCGCCGGGCAGGATGCCGTACCACAGGCGAGTGCCGTCCGGGCGTCGAGGCCCGTCCCAGATCCGCTTGACCACCGCCGCGTCCTTGGCCGTGATCGTTCCGCAGGGGGTCGCGGTGCCGACCAGCGAGGTGGGGTTGAAGCGGCAGGTCCGGGGGTCCGTGATGACGCCGTCGGTCACGCCGTCGCGGCTGTCGCACGCGGCGGTGACGGCCTGGTCGATCGCGTCGAACTTGCACGAGGGGACGAAATCGTCGAGCTCGCGCATCACGACCTGGGGCCACATCGCGGCGGGGAGGAACCGGTCCGCCCGGATCGCCGGCGCACCCGCCAGGATGCCGTCGTAGTCGCGCGGTTGGACCTGCGCTTCCTGGAGACCTTCCCTGCCGCCGTTGGAGCAGCCGTTCCAGTACGAGTACCTGGGTGACGTGCCGTAGAACGCCTGCGTGACGGCCTTGCCCTTGACGGTCGTCTCGTGCAGCGCACGCGAGACGAAGTCGTTGATCAGGGACGTGTTCATGCCGCTCGGGGACCAGGCCCAGGAGGCGTCGCCGGAGTCGGCCGTATGACCGGAGTCGGAACCCGCTGCGGCGTAACCGGCCTTGGCCGCGGTCTGCGTGTCCGGGACGGAGCCGTTGAAGCCGCCGCCTCCCACCCCTTGGAAGCGCCCGTTCCAGGTGTCGACGGGCAGTGACACCCGCATGTGGATGTTCTGCGGAACCAGCAGCTCGACGGTGCAGAGCGCCGGAGCGGCGGTGGTCTGCGCGGCGCTGGTGACCGTCGTGCCGTCCGCGAAGCGCAGATCGGTGAGGCTCTCGCAGGACCGGACCGGCTGGCCGGACCGCACGGTGCCCGCCGCGTGGACCGGCGTGGCGCAGAACCCCGCCGCGAGGATCAGAGCCCCGGAGATCGCCAGTCGGCGTCGGACCGGGCCGCGCGGGGACCGGGTGTGCTCAGCGCTGTCGGCTGAGAGCTTCCACTTCATGCTTGCTTACCCCCTGGCTTTCTTTCTTGTCCGTGCGGATGGGGCCGGGCTGGTCAGCGGCCGGCTCGTGGGTGTCGGAGGGGATCGGGTCGGCGTACAGCGCGGCGATGTCCGCGTCGTACTTCTCGGCGACCTTCTGCCGCTTGAGCTTCAAGGTGGCGGTGAGTTCGTCGCTCGTCGCGTCCCAGTACGCGGGGATCACCCGGAAGCGCTTGACCTGCTCCACCCGTGCCAGCCGGCTGTTGCCCTCGGCGACGGCGGCCTTCAAGGCGGCGATCAGCAGGGGGGAGCGGGCGAGGGAGCGCGGGTCCGGGCGCAGCCCGTGCCCGGCGGCGAAGGCTGCCGCGGCCTCGGCGTCCAGGACGAGCAGCGCGGTGAGGTAGGGACGGCTGTCGCCGATGGCCACAGCCGTGCCGATCAGGGGACTGGCGGTGGTGAGGGCCGTCTCGACCGTGACGGGCGAGATGTTCTTGCCCCCTTCGTTGATGATCAGGTCCTTCTTGCGGTCGACGATGGTCAGGTAGCCGTCCGCGTCGGAGACGATGACGTCGCCGGTGCGGAACCAGCCGTCCTCGGTGAAGGCTTCGCGTGTCCGCTCGGGATCGTTGCGGTACCCCTTCGCCACCGACGGCCCTCGTACCAGGAGTTCGCCGTCGGCGGCCCGGCGTGCCTGAAGGCCGGGCAGCAGCGTGCCGATGCTGCCGAACCGTGCCCGCGCGGGCGGGCTGACGGCACCGAAGCAGCTCAGCTCGGACATGCCCCAGCCCTCGCAGACGGGGACGCCGAGCGCGGCGAAGAACTCCAGGGTCGCGACCGGCGTGGGTGCCGCGCCGGTCACCGCCCACCGCACCTGGTCCAGCCCCAGACGGGAGCGAAGGGCCGACAGGGCTCCGGCATCGGCCGCGGCGAGCTCGTCGTCGACCGGCTTGCCCGCCTGTAGCAGGCGCGTACGTTCGAGGCCGGCCTCCAGTCGGGCCGCGTCCGGCTCGCTCTCGACGCCGACCTGCACGGCCTGCTTGATCTTGTTCCAGACTCGGGGTACGGCGCACCAGATCGTCGGCCGGCAGTCCGGCAGCGCTGTGCCGATCTCCTTGATGTCGGGCACCACCGTCACCTGCACACCGAAGATCGCCTGTGCGTACAGGCAGGTGAAGCGGTCGACGACATGGGCGGAAGGGAGGTAGGAGGTGGTCCGGTCGCCGAAGCGGAAGTCCAGGACCTGCGCCACCCCCGCGGCCTGGGCGAGCAGGTTGGCGTGCGTGATCTCCACGCCTTTCGAAGGGCCGGTCGTTCCCGAGGTGTAGATCAGGGTGAGCACATCGTCCGGCTGGACGGCGCGCCAGGCCGCGTCGAAGTCGAACGAGGTGTTCGCCCGGCCACGGGCGCGGAGGGTTTCCAGGCCGAGGGTGCCTTCCGCCTCGTCGCCGTCCACCAGGACGAGGTGCTCGACGGCCACGCCGGATTCCCGGACGACGGGAAGGTACTGCCTCTCGCACACCATCACCCTGCTTCCGGAATTGCGCAGGACATGGGCGAGTTGGGCCGCCGGCAGCGTGTTGTAGACGGAGAACGGGACGGCGCCCAGATGCTGGGCCGCGAGGTCGACGGGGAAGAACTCGACCCGGTTGGTCATCATCAGCGCGACGGTGTCCCCACGCCTGACTCCCAGTGCGGCCAGTCCGGCCGCCAGGAGGCGCACGTCCTCGGCGAGGGCCCGCCAGGTGACGGTGCGGGTCCCGCCCACGGTGCGCAGAGCCACCGTGTCGGGCGCGACGGCTGCCGTGCGCTGGAAGGCATCACACAGGGTGGCGGGGTCGGTCATCTGGATCATTTCCCGTCGATCGGCTCGTACCGGAACTCACGCTCGACAGGCCTGACGCGCACACCTACGGCGGCATCGGCAACGGCGCGGCGTGAGCGCGCGGGTTCGACGACGGCAACGCTAGGCATCCCCGGCGCGCAGGGCATCGGGCATGACGCCCAACAAAACGGTCGCTGCACTGTGATCGGATCACACCGCTGTGGAAGGAGAAGACCGGGCCTCCGCCTGCGGAGGTGATTGGATCACACAGCGGTGAACAGTTTGATCGCGATCAGCAGCTCCTGGAGGTCGGCGAGCCTGCGCAGGTCGCACCCCGTCCGTTCCTCGACACGAGCCAGCCGGTGATGCGCGGTGTTGATGTGGACACCGAGCCGCTGAGCCGCGGCCTTCACGTTCAGATCGCTGGCCGCGTACTCCTCGACCGTCCTGATCAGGGTGCCACCCGACCGGGAGTCCTCGGTCACGAAGGTGCGGAGCGCCGTCGGCACGATCCGTGCGGCGGTCTCGTCCGCCCGGAGCGTCAGATAGTCGAGCACGCTGAGATCCGACAGGCAGACGACACCGCCCTCCGGCGGCAGAGTGCCCAGCGCGGAGACGGCCTCGCGGTACGCCTTCCCCAGGTCGATGACGGTGTCGTACCGCGTGCTCATGCCCACCGCGAGCCGTGTCCCCTGGTCGGCGAGGTTCCGCCAGGCCGCCCGCACGGGTGCCCCGGGCACGCCGGCGGCGCTGTCGCGCAACGCCCGCACGATCACGATCTCGTCCTGCCGCAGCACGGTCAGCGCACGAGCCGAGTCGCCAGCGGCCTGCCCCAGAAGCGACGCGGCGGAACGGAGGCCGTACGCGTCGTCAACGGGGGCCACGGGTACCGCGACCAGCACGGCACACGGCGCGTCGGGATGCAGCCCGGCCTTCGTGGCCGCGGTCAGCCGTGGCCCCGGTGCCGGCTCCCGCCCCGCGATCAGGTCTTCGAGCAGGTCCCGGCGTGCCCGGTCGCCCTCCACGGCCAGGAACTGCTCCTCGTCCAGATAGGCCCGGGCCGCGACCGTACTGCCCCGGTTGATCAGCTCCATGACCAGTCCGCTCGCCTCCAGCGCGACGTCACGCCCGCCGGTTCTGTGCACCGCCCAGTCTGCGATCGCCTCCCACATCACACGGTGCGTGATGCGCAGCGCGTGCATGAAATCAACGAGGGGTACGCCCTGCCGGGCCCGCCGCGCGGCATGCGGGCGGACGAACGCCACGTCCTCGTCCGTGGCCGGCCGGCCATGGGCCAGGCTGACGCTGAGCGCGTCGACAGCCTCCGTCACATGCGTCACCACGTCGGCCAGCAGCGATTCGTCCGTGAGGGCGGCGTAGCGCGGAATCTCCGCCCGGATGGCCTCCAGAGCCGCCACGGCCAGCGACTGCCGCTGAGCGGCGATGACGTCGGCCACCTCACTGAGGGCGGCCACCTGACCTGATCGGCGCATCACGGCCTCAGCCTAGGGGAGCCACGTGTCGGTGCGCCGCGAGATCACTGGCTCGGTAAGACCGCGATCGGACACGTCGGCCCCGTCCGTCTGACGGACCGTCGCGGCCTGTCCGATCCGGGCCCTTTTCAGGGCTTCGGGTCAGTGGTGTGGGCGCGCCGGTGGTGGTCGTAGTCGCTGGTGTGTTCTTCGGCCCAGTTCTGGAGGTGTTGGAGTGCGGTGGTGGCGCCGTGGGCGAGGTCGGTCAGTTCGTACTGCACCGTCGGTGGGCGGCTGGCGAGGACGGTGCGGGTGATCAGTCCACCGGTTTCGAGGTCGCGCAGGGTCTGCGCGAGCATCTTGTCGCTGACGCCGCCGGCCCGCCGGCGCAGTTCGGACCAGCGTTGCGGGCCGTCCATGAGGTCGACGAGGACCAGGGCGGCCCACCGGGCGGTGACCAGGTCGAACAGCTGCCTGCCGGGGCAGGCGGGATTGCGGACGTTTCCCCGCGCGCTTTCCTGCACGTGCTCACCTCACCTGAAGGTATGTACTTCCCAGGAGAAAGTAACTCAGCCAGAGTGAGTGAGCCAACCCCCGATCGTCAAGGAGTCCCTGTGGTGACCGACGTTGCCGTGACCCCCGCCGCGCACACCGTGACCGTGCTCGGCGGCCCCACCGCCCTGATCCACCTGGCCGGCTGGACGCTGCTGACCGACCCCACCTTCGACGCCGCCGGCACCGAGTACCGGGACGGCCCGGTCCTGGTGCGCAAGACCACCGACCCGGCGCTGAAGCCCGCCCAACTGCCCGCCCTCGACGCCGTCCTGGCCAGCCACACCGGACATGTGGACAACCTCGACACCGCCGGCCGCACGCTGGCCTCCGATGCCTCGAACGTGTTCACCACCGTCGCCGGTGCCACGGATCTCGGGGGCGCGGCCGTCGGCCTGGAGCCCTGGCAGACCCGGACCCTGTGGAAGCCGGGCCGCACACCGCTGAACATCACCGCGGTCCCCGCCCGCCACGGCCCCATCGGCACCGAGGCGATCACCGGCCCGGTCACCGGCTTCCTCCTGCACACCGACGACGCCTCCACGCCGAGCGTGTACGTCTCCGGCGACACTGTCGACCTCGACGCGATGAGCGCCCTGGCCGGCCGCTACCGCGTCGACGTGGCGCTGCTGCACCTGNNCTGCACCTGGGCGCGGCCGGCTTCGAGGAACTCGGTGACATACGGCTGTCGCTGACCGCGGACCAGGCCGTCGAGGCCCGCCGCCTGCTCGGCGACCCCCTCGTGGTGGCCATCCACGCCGAGGGCTGGGCGCACTACACCGAGGACCGCGGCCACGTCCAGCAGACCTTCGACGCCGCCGGCGTCCCGCTGCACTGGCCCACCCCGGGCGAGCCCGTCACCCTGCCCGCCCCGCACACC
>NZ_LIRL01001409.1 GCF_001419795.1 Streptomyces niveiscabiei | reverse complement strand
TGATGAGGGCGCGGAGTTGGTGGGCGCCCTGCTCGCGGCCCAGGAGGACCGTGGTTCCGGGGGAGATGGGGCCGGCGCCGGGGGTGGGGGAGCCGGAGATTACTCGGTCCCCGCGTAGCGTCACCTCGTACGTGTCGGTCGCGCAGGGTGCGGCCCGGTCCAGGTCTGTGCCGCATGTCGCCCGGGTGCGTGGGGTGTCGCCCCACCGGGAGGTGTACGCGCCGACGGAGTTCTGCGCCAGTGCGTACTGGTTGAGGCCGGAGACGGGCAGGCCCGTGTTCGTGGTCGCCGTGAAGGGGAGTGTGCCGAGGCGGGCGCGGCCCTCGTGGTCGACGCCGACGACGGCACGCGTGGTCGTGGAGGCCGGGGGAGTGGGGCCGAAGCGTTGGCCGTCCGGGACCGCGCCCTTCAGGAACTCTCCGTCCGCCACGGCGGGGCCCACGCTCGCGCCGGTCGCCGGGACGCCCGGGTGCTGGGTCTCGGTGATGTTGAAGAAGTCCCCGTTGACCCCGGCCAGGGCGCCCTGTGCGTCGGCCAGCCGGGAGACCGGCGCCCGGCCCGCCACGACCCCCGGGTACAGCAGGCCCAGCCGGACGTGTGGGTCGGTGAGGTCGACGCTCAGGACGTGCGCGTGCGCCGTCCCCGCCGCGCCCCGGATGTCGTACTGGCGGTACGTCACCCCCTGGGCCACCGCCGCGTCGGCCGGTGGCGCGCCCGCGAACGCCGCGCCCGCCACCGTCGCGCACACCGTCAGGAACGTGGTCAGCCGTCTCATCCGTCGCCCCGTCGCTCGTCCGTTGCCGGAATGCTCGTACGGCGAGGGGGCGCGGACCGGGGAATACGAGGTCAACCCACGAGAACGGGTGAGAGGAGGACAGGTGTACGAGGGCTATTCGGCGTAGGGCGTGAAGTGGGCCGGGGCGTGGTCGATCGGCAGCCCGGGGCGCCAGGCCGTCAGGGACTGCGCGCTGCACACGAACAGCGACGGCGGCAGCCGGTCCAGGGGGTACCAGCGCCAGTCCCCGACCCGCTCGCCGGGCTGGTCGGCGGCCTCACCCCGCCAGGCGCCCACCACGGCCCCGACGGTCATCCGGACCACCCCGTCCACGTCGTCCAGAAGCGTCCCGAGCAGCCGTACGTCGTCCGGGTCCGCCTCGATGCCGGTCTCCTCCCGCAACTCCCGTACCACCGTGGCCACCAGCGACTCGCCGGGCTCCGCCGTGCCGCCGGGCAGCTCCCAGGTCCCGCGCCGGTGCCGGCCCAGGAGGAGCCCCCGGGGGCCGTACAGGATCGCGCCGACGCCGATCGCCGCGTGCGGGACGGGCGGGAGGTTCGTCCGGGGGCTCCTCCTGGG
>NZ_LIRL01001408.1 GCF_001419795.1 Streptomyces niveiscabiei | reverse complement strand
GTGTGGGGGGCGGGGTGGCGTACCGGAGCGTGGTGTCCTTCACGCGGTCGGTGCTCTTCGCGCGGCTAGCCGGGCCCTTCAAGCAGTCGGTCGGCCCCTTCAAGCAGTCGGCCCCCGGCGCGGCGCCCGCAGCGCGCCACACCGAGGGCCGTCCGGCCGGGGCGAGACCTCAGGTCTGCTCCTGCTTCTCCGCCTTCTCCGTCAGGGGCACCTGTTCCGCCGCCTTGGCGTTCGCCCGACGCAGGGCCCAGCGGGTGGCCAGGGGCTCGGTGTAGCGGGCGGTCAGCGGGCCGAGGATGACCAGCAGGAGGACGTACGCGGTGGCCAGCGGGCCCAGGTCGGGCTCGATGCCGGCCGTCACCGCCAGGCCCGCGATGACGATGGAGNNGTAGCCGGTGGCGATCTTCGTGCAGGCCGTGACGACGGCCAGCGCGAGCGCGGGCAGCAGCACGGGCGGGATGCTCGCCGGGTCCGTGTGCAGCCCGAAGAAGACGAAGAACACGGCGGCGAACAGATCCCGCAGCGGGCTCAGCAGCGTGTGGGCGCCCTCGGCGACCTCACCGGAGAGCGCGATGCCCACCAGGAACGCGCCGACCGCCGCCGATACCTGGAGCTCCTGCGCCACACCGGCCACCAGGATCGTCAGCCCCAGCACCACGAGCAGCAGCTTCTCCGGGTCGTCGCTGGAGACGAACCGCGAGATCAGCCGCCCGTACCGCAGCGCGACGAACAGCACGAGCCCGGCGACACCGAGCGCGATCGCCAGTGTCAGCGAGCCCGACAGCAGCCCGGCGCCCGCCACCAGCGCGGTCACGATCGGCAGGTAGACCGCCATCGCCAGGTCCTCCAGCACGAGGATGCTGAGGATCACCGGCGTCTCGCGGTTGCCGACCCGCCCCAGGTCGCCGAGCACCTTCGCGATCACCCCGGACGACGAGATCCAGGTGACGCCCGCGAGGACCACGGCCGCGACCGGCCCCCAGCCCAGCAGCAGCGCGGCAGCCGCGCCCGGGAGCGCGTTGAGGCAGAAGTCCACCAGCCCGGCGGGGTAGTGCGACTTGAGGTTGGAGACGAGATCGCTGGCCGTGTACTCCAGACCGAGCATCAGCAGCAGGAGGATGACCCCGATCTCGGCGCCGGTCGCGACGAACTCCTCGCTCGCGCCGAGCGGCAGCAGCCCGCCCTCGCCGAAGGCGAGACCGGCCAGCAGGTACAGCGGGATCGGCGAGAACTGGAACCGGGCGGCGACCCGCCCGAGCAGCCCGAGGCCGAGGATGATCGAGCCGAATTCGATGAGCAGGACCGCGGAGTGCACTCGTCACTCCTGACCGAGTATCGCGGCCGCCGCGTCGACGCCCTCCCGGGTGCCGATCACGATCACCGTGTCACCGCCGGCCAGCCGGAAGTCCGGCGCGGGCGACGGGATCGCCTCCGCGCGCCGCAGCACGGCCACGATGGACGCCCCCGTCTCGGTGCGCATCCGGGTGTCGCCCAGCAGCCGCCCGTTCCACCGCGAGGTGGCCCCGACCTCGATCCGCTCCGCGACGAGCCCCAGGTCGGTGGTGTAGAGCAGGCTCGGGCTGTGGTGCGACGGCATCAGCGCGTCGATCAGCGAACCGGCCTCGGCGGTGGTCAGCCGCAGCGACTGGGCGCAGGAGTCGGGGTCGTCGGACCGGTACACGTTCACCGTGCGCGTGCCGTCGCGGTGCGCCACGACCGAGAGGTGGCGGTGGTCGCGCGTCACGAGGTCGTACTGGACCCCGATACCCGGCAACGGCGTCGACCGGAGGCGTGGAACAGACACGTTTCTCTTCCCCTTGATGCTGATCTCGTGCCGAGACGCCCGAGGCGTACGGACGTTCTGCCGATGGATTCCGGCGTTCTGCCGATGGGTTCCGGACACAGGCCCGGAGCCGACCATGCTGCCATCCAGCCGTACCGTGGCGATATGGGTGCCATGACGGATGGACGACGCCGGCTGTGGGCGGAGAGGCTGGTCGCGGGTGTGCCGTGGGCGCGGGGCCCGCGAGGGTCGAGGAGAGGGAGAGGAGGGGCCGGGAGCGTGTCGCTGTTCTGGCGGATGTTCTGTCTCAACGCGGTCGGGCTCGTCGTGGCCGCCGCCCTGCTCCTCGGGCCGGTCACCGTCTCCACGCCGGTCCTGCCCGCCGAGGCGCTCGTCGTGGCCGCCGGGCTCGGGGTACTGCTCGTCGCCAACGCCCTCGTACTGCGCATCGGCCTCGCGCCGCTGGGGCGGCTCGGACGGGCCATGGCCTCCGCCGACCTGCTCCAGCCGGGCGGGCGCGCGGTCGTCTCGGGGCCCGTGGAGACCGCCGAGCTGATCATGACGTACAACGCGATGCTCGACCGGCTCGAAGCCGAGCGGGCCGCCAGCGCCGGGCGGGCGCTGTCCGCGCAGGAGAGCGAGCGGCACCGGATCGCGCGCGAGCTGCACGACGAGGTCGGGCAGACCCTCACCGCCGTCCTCCTCCAGCTCAAGCGGGTCGCCGACCGGGGGCCCGACGAACTGCGCGAGGAGATCGGGCAGGCGCAGGAGGCGACCCGGGCGGGGCTCGACGAGATCCGCCGTATCGCGCGCCGGCTGCGGCCCGGTGTGCTCGACGAACTCGGGCTGGTCAGCGCGTTGCGCTCGCTCGCCGCCGAGTTCACCACCCACGGCCTGACCGTCCGCCGCGACCTCGCCGCCGGCCTGCCCCCGCTCCCCGAGGAGTCCGAACTCGTGATCTACCGCGTCGCCCAGGAAGCCCTCACCAACACCGCGCGCCACGCCGCCGCC
>NZ_LIRL01001407.1 GCF_001419795.1 Streptomyces niveiscabiei | reverse complement strand
ATCGATAGGAATACGGCTTCTCAATAAACCAGCAACACACCAGGCCAGCCGCCACCCCGTACACCAACAAGCCCTCCCTCGGGCACCAAGGGGCGTCAGACGCCGGTGCTGTAGGACAGGCGCGGGGCGGGGACGGGCAGGGGGCTCGCGCACTGCGGGCGGAGGCCGTCGAAGATCACACCCAGGTAGCGTCGCCACAGGCCGGGCTGGATGTCCCCCAGGGGCAGGGGCGCCTGGGAGGCAGCGGTGAGCAGCAGCACGATATCGGCGCCGGACACGTCGTCACGCACTTGGCCGGCTTGTTGTGCCCGGCCGGTGAGCCGGTCGGCCATGTCCTCCAAGCGCCGGATGGATGTCCGCACGCTTGCTTCACTGTGCGAGAGAGCAGCCGCGGCCTGACAGAACGAGAGGTCATGTGCCTGCACCTCCACTCCCCTAGCCATGAACTCGAACAACGCCGCTCCGGGGTCGTGTGCATCCACCAGCTTCGCGCCGGTGGCGGCGATGGCGTCGATCTGGTCACAGAAGATCGCGGCGAGCAGTTGCTCCTTCGTCTCGAAGTGGCGAAAGACGGTGCCTTTGCCCACTCCGGCGCGTGTGGCGATCCGCGCGATCGAAACATCCATGCCGTGCTCTGCGAACTCCGCCGAGGCGGCGTCCATCAGTAGGCGGCGGTTGCGTGCGGCATCGGCTCTGACCATGGACTCATTTTAACCGGACTGCATGGTCCGATTACATGGTAGCGTGAAAACGTGACCGGGCGGTCCGTTTGGTGGGTGTCCCGCGTCGTTAAGCGTGCCTGTTGAGTGCCGGGCCCCACCCCTGGTCCGCCCCTTGCATCCGCCGTCCGGCTACTCCTGACCGGACGGGTTCCATTGTCCCCGCATAAGGAAGTGCCCTGCATGTTCGACTCTGCGCTATCCGGTCGTACTGTCGTCATTACCGGTGCAGCCTCCGGCATAGGCATGGCCACCGCCCGTCTCGCCGTCCAGCGTGGCGCGAACGTCGTCCTGACTGATCTGTCCGAGGATGCCCTGCAGAAAGCCGTTGAAGGTCTCGGTCCTCGGGCCTCTTACCGCGTACTGAACGTTACGGACGCGGCCGCTGTCGATGACGTCATGGGGTCGGTCGGAACGATCGACCACCTGTTCACCTGCGCCTCGGGCAACACGATCGCTGCCTTCACCGACCTCACCGAGGAACAGGTGCGCGCCTTCTTCGAGATCAAGTGGTGGGGCCAGTACCGCTGTGTCAAAGCGGCCCTGCCTCACATCCCGAAGGAAACGGGCTCGATCACCCTGGTTTCCGGCTTCCTCTACCGCAAGGTCGACCCCGGATTCTCGGCATACGCCGCAGTCAACGGTGCCGTCGAAGGCACCGTCAAGTCCCTCGCGCTCGAACTGGCACCCTTGCGCGTCAACGCCCTCGCGCCGGGGCCGATCGACACCCACGCACAGCGCATGGGCGAAGCAGAGCACCGGGCTTACCGTGAAGCCGTCTCGGCGCAGCTCCCGGTCGGCCGGCCGGGCTCCGCTGAGGAAGTGGCGCACTCCGCCCTCTATTTGATGGAGAACACCTTCACCACCGGCATCACGCTCGATGTCGACGGAGGCAAGCGGTGACCGGCGCAGACACGATCCTCGGTGACGGCCTCACCATGTGGGAACGGCATTTCAACGCCGCAGACCCTCGGTCGATCGCCGATCTGTTCGCCCCCGACGCCATCTTCCAAGGACTCACCTCGGGTCCGGGGTTCGGGAGGGACGACATCGTGGCGTACTACAGCGCCATACCCGAGGGTACGACGGTCCGCGTACGCGTCCAAAGGTCCCACCGCTTCACTGCGAACGTCGTCAGCGGAGTCGCGCGGGCGGTGTTCACGGGGGCGGACGGCGCCGAGCGCGATGTCATCCTGTCCGTCGTCCTTGGCGCAACCGGCAAATCCTGGTTCATCCAGCACTACCACGCCTCCGAACTCCATCAGATTTAGAAGCCGTATTCCTATCGAT
>NZ_LIRL01001406.1 GCF_001419795.1 Streptomyces niveiscabiei | reverse complement strand
TCCCCCACCCGCTCCCCGGCGGTCGACACCTGCTCGCCGAGCGCGACGTCCCCGACGGGCACGACGGCCAGCACGCTCCGCCCGTCGCCCACGTGCGCGGGGACGACGACGAGGTCCGCGTCGAACGCCCACGGCACCACCGTGTGCACCCCGTCGAGCACCCACCCCGCGCCCTCCCGCCGCGCGGCGACGGCGAGTTCGGCCCCGTCGTGCCCCGTGCGCCCGTGCGCGGCGACGGTCAGTACCGTCTCGCCCCGCCCGGCCGGCGCGAGCACCGCCTCCTTCAGCGCGGCGGACCCGTACGCCTGGATCGCGGCCGACGCGGCGACGCTCTCCAGCAACGGCACCCGCGCGAGCACCTTCCCCGCCTCCCGCAGCACCAGGCAGAGCGCGACGGCGTCGAGCCCGGCCCCGCCGTACTCCTCGTCGAGCAGGAGGCTCAGCAGGTCCGCGTCGGCGAGCTTCGCCCACAGCTCCCGGTCGAACCCCTCGGCGACCGGCCGCCCCTGGGTCTTCGCCGGTGACGGCACCGCGTCGGGCGCCACTCCCGCGAACACCCCGCGCGCCGCCTCGGCCGCCGCCTGCTGCTCCTCGCTGAACGTGAAGTCCACGGCCTGGTCCTCCCGACGGGGTCACACTCGGATCTGACGGTCCGTCAAGATAGAACAGGTTCTAGAAGAAGGGAACGCCCGCACGGCCGCGGGGCCGCTCACCTGTCGAAGTCCACCTCCACCCCCTCCGTCACCGGGTGCGACTGGCACGCCAGCACGTACCCCGCCTCCGTCTCCTCCGGCTCCAGCGCGAAGTTGCGGTCCATCCGCACCTCCCCGGAGACGAGGAACGCCCGGCAGGTCCCGCACACCCCGCCCTTGCAGGCGTACGGCGCGTCGGGCCGCCCGCGCAGGACCGTCTCCAGCAGCGACTCCCCGTCCTGGACGGGCCAGGTCCCGGAACGGCCGTCCAGGCGGGCCGTGAGCGTGCTGTGCGCGGGCGCGGCCGGCCGGGCCGGTGCGGGCGCGTCGGCCACGTGGAAGATCTCCTGGTGGACCCGCTCGCGCGCCACCCCCAGCGCACGCAGCGCCTGCTCCGCGCCGGTCACCAGCCCGAACGGCCCGCACAGGAACCACCCCGCCACCGCCTCCACCGGCAGCAGCGCCGGAAGCAGCGAGACCAGCCGCTCCCGGTCCAGCCGCCCGGACGGCAGCCCCGCCTGCTGCTCCTCCCGCGACAGCGCCGTCACCAGCTGGAACCGGTCCGGGTAGCGGTCCTTGAGGTCGGCCACCTCCTCCAGGAACATCGTCGACGCCGCCGTACGGTCGCTGCGCACCAGGCAGAACCGGGCGGCGGGCTCCCGCGCGAGGAGCGTCGAGGCGATCGACAGCACGGGCGTGATCCCGCTGCCCCCGACGACCGCCGCGTACAGCCCCGGCGCCGGTTCCAGCGTGAACCGCCCGGCCGGGGTCATGACCTCCACCTCGTCCCCGGCGGCGATCTCCTTGAGCGCGTACGTCGAGAACGCGCCCCCCTCCACCAGCCGCACCCC
>NZ_LIRL01001405.1 GCF_001419795.1 Streptomyces niveiscabiei | reverse complement strand
GGCACGAAGAGCCCGCCGAGGGCCGCGTCGACCTCGGCGGGCTCTTCGTGCCCGGTGTCGACGGGATGGAGCTGCGGGTCGAGGTCGCGGGCGACGCGATCGTCGCGGCGACCGTCGTGCTGCGCGACAGCGCCGTCCAGCTCCAGGCCTTCGCCGCGCCCAAGCGCGAGGGCATCTGGGGCGAGGTGCGCGAGGAGATCGCCTCCGGCATCACCCAGCAGGGCGGCATCATCGACGAGGTCGAAGGTCCGCTGGGCTGGGAGCTGCGCGCGCAGGTGCCGGTGCAACTGCCGGACGGACAGAGCGGATTCCACGTCGTGCGGTTCGTCGGCGTGGACGGGCCGCGGTGGTTCCTGCGCGGGGTGATCTCCGGGCAGGGCGCCGTGCAGCCGCAGGCCGCCGGTCTCCTGGAGCAGATCTTCCGGGACACGGTCGTCGTGCGCGGCGAGGGGCCGATGGCTCCCCGCGACCCGATCGTCCTCAAGCTGCCGAACGACGCCCAGATGGTCCCCGAAGGGGTCCAGCAGCAGGACGAGGGCTCCCGGTTCTCCGGGGGCATGGGGCAGTTGCAGCGCGGACCGGAGATCACCGAGGTGCGCTGAGGCTTTTCCGCGAGATCGCAAAAGGGCCGGGTCCCCTGGAACCCGGCCCTTTTCGTATGCGGTTCTCGTGGGGCCGGAAAAAAATCTCGCGGAGCGTGAACCGATCGGCCCGGAACTTTCGATGAAGGGGCAAGAAGGGCCTGACCGACCCGGCCGGACCGGCGGGAGAGGCGGTGGGGTGTCAGGGTTTTGTCAAAGGTGGGGTGGTGGCGGAGGGAGTGTCTGATTTGTCTGACGAAAGGGTCGTAGCGTCTTCGCTGCACACGTGGCGGTCGGCGGAAGACAATGAGGGTATGGCGCGCGGAAAGCTTCGGATCTATCTCGGTGCGGCGCCGGGCGTCGGGAAGACGTACGCGATGCTGTCGGAGGCGCACCGCAGGGTCGAGCGCGGTACGGACTGCGTCGTGGCGTTCGTGGAGCACCACGGCCGGCCGCGCACCGAGGTGATGCTGCACGGCCTGGAGGAGATCGCGCGCCGCGAGATCGACTACCGGGGCGGCGTCTTCACCGAGATGGACGTGGACGCGGTACTGCGCCGGGCCCCGGCGGTCGCCCTGGTGGACGAACTGGCGCACACGAACGTGCCGGGCTCGCGCAACGCCAAGCGGTGGCAGGACGTCGAGGAACTCCTCGCCGCCGGGATCGACGTCGTGTCGACGGTGAACATCCAGCACCTGGAGTCGCTCGGCGACGTCGTCGAGTCGATCACCGGGGTCCGGCAGCGCGAGACCGTGCCGGACGAGGTGGTGCGGCGCGCCGACCAGGTCGAACTGGTCGACATGTCGCCGCAGGCCCTGCGCCGCCGCATGGCCCACGGCAACATCTACAAACCGGACAAGGTCGACGCGGCGCTGTCCAACTACTTCCGGCCCGGGAACCTCACCGCGCTGCGCGAACTGGCGCTGCTGTGGGTGGCCGACCGGGTCGACGAGTACCTGAACCAGTACCGCAGCGAACACCGGGTCTCGGCGATCTGGGGCTCCCGCGAGCGGATCGTCGTCGGGCTGACCGGCGGCCCCGAGGGGCGCACGCTGATCCGGCGGGCCGCGCGGCTCGCGGAGAAGGGCGCAGGCGGCGAGGTCCTCGCCGTGTACATCTCCCGCAGCGACGGGCTCACCGCGGCCTCGCCGAAGGAACTCGCCGTGCAGCGGACGCTCGTCGAGGACCTCGGCGGCACCTTCCACCACGTCGTCGGGGACGACATCCCCGCCGCCCTCCTCGACTTCGCGCGGGGCGCGAACGCGACACAGATCGTGCTCGGGTCCTCGCGGCGCAAGGCGTGGCAGTACATGTTCGGGCCGGGCGTCGGGGCGACGGTCGCCCGGGAGTCGGGGCCCGACCTGGACGTCCACATCGTCACCCACGAGGAGGTCGCCAAGGGGCGCGGACTGCCCGTCGCGCGGGGCGCCCGGCTCGGGCGGGCCCGCATCCTGTGGGGCTGGCTGGTCGGCGTCGGCGGGCCGGTGGGACTCGCGCTGCTGCTGAACACCGTCCACCTCGGGCTCGCCAACGACATGCTGCTGTTCCTGGCGCTGACCGTCGCCGCCGCGCTGCTCGGCGGGCTGCTGCCGGCGCTGGCCTCGGCGGCGCTGGGCTCGCTGCTGCTGAACTACTTCTACACACCCCCGCTGCACCGGTTCACGATCGCCGACCCCAAGAACATCGTCGCCATCGTGATCTTCGTCGGGGTGGCGATATCGGTCGCCTCCGTCGTCGACCTCGCCGCGCGGCGCACGCACCAGGCGGCCCGGCTGCGGGCCGAGTCGGAGATCCTGTCGTTCCTCGCGGGGAACGTGCTGCGCGGGGAGACCAGCCTGGAGGCGCTTCTCGAGCGGGTGCGGGAGACCTTCGGGATGGAGTCGGCGGCACTGCTCGAACGGGAGGCCGACGTCGCGCCGTGGACCTGCGCCGGGCGCGTCGGGCCCGGGCGGGCGGTGGAGCGGCCCGAGGACGCCGACGTGGACGTGCCCGTCGGGGACCACATGGCGCTCGCGCTGACCGGGCGGGTGCTGCCGGCCGAGGACCGGCGGGTGCTCGCCGCGTTCGGGGCGCAGGCCGCCGTCGTCCTCGACCGGCGCCGGCTCCAGGAGGAGGCCGACCAGGCGCGGGCCCTCGCCGAGGGCAACCGGATCCGGACGGCGCTGCTCGCCGCCGTCAGCCATGACCTGCGCACCCCGCTCGCCGGGATCAAGGCGGCGGTGTCGAGTCTGCGGTCGGACGACGTCGCCTGGTCCGAGGAGGATCAGGCGGAGCTGCTGGAGGGGATCGAGGAGGGCGCGGACCGGCTCGACCATCTCGTCGGGAACCTGCTGGACATGTCGCGGCTCCAGACCGGGACGGTCACGCCGATCGTGCGGGAGATCGACCTCGACGAGGTCGTGCCGATGGCGCTCGGCGGGGTGCCCGAGGACAGCGTCGAGCTGGACATCCCCGAGACGCTGCCCATGGTGTCCGTCGACGCCGGGCTGCTGGAGCGGGCCGTCGCCAACCTCGTGGAGAACGGGGTCAAGTACAGCCCGCCGGGGCAGACCGTGCTGGTCGCCGCGAGCGCGCTGTCCGAGCGGGTCGAGGTGCGCGTCGTCGACCGGGGGCCCGGGGTGCCCGACGAGGCGAAGGAGCGGATCTTCGCACCGTTCCAGCGCTACGGGGACGCCCCGCGGGGCGTCC
>NZ_LIRL01001404.1 GCF_001419795.1 Streptomyces niveiscabiei | reverse complement strand
GTCCCCCGTCCGGTCGTTCCCCCCAGGGGTCCCCCGTGCCTCGCTCCCGCCGACCAGGCCGGCGGAAGGAGCGGTCTGGGGCCGGTGCCGGTTCCGCCGCCCCGTGTCGGCGGTACCGGCGCCGGGCCCCTTTCCGTGCCTCCACTCTCCCGTTCACGCAGGTCGGCACCCATCCGCGCGCGTACTCATCTCGGGGGTTAGGTACGGATACTCAGAGCTGTGTGCTCATCACCAGGCCGGTTCGTCCCGCCCTGGTTACCATCGCGTCCGTGTCCGTACTCCCCCTCGTGTTCACCAGCGGCTGGGCCAGCGGCATCAACGCGTACGCGGTGGTGCTGCTGCTCGGCGTGTTCGGCGCGACAGGGTTCAGCGACGAGATCCCGGAGACCCTGCAACGCCCTGAGGTCCTGGTCGTCGCGGGCGTGCTGTTCCTGTGCGACACGGTCGCCGACAAGATCCCGTACGTCGACTCCGTCTGGGACGCCGTCCACACGCTGATCCGGCCCGTCGCGGGCGCCTGGGTCGGCGCGCTCCTCGCGGGCCACTCCGGGTCCCTCTCCGACATCGCCGCGGGCCTCCTGGGCGGCTCCACGGCCCTCGCGAGCCACGCGGTCAAGGCGGGCACGCGGATGGCCGTCAACACCTCGCCCGAGCCCTTCAGCAACCTGATCGTGAGCCTCGCGGAGGATCTCGGCGTCGGAGGGCTGGTCACCTTCGCGATGTTCCATCCGGAGGCGGCGGCGATCATCGCGGGCACGCTGCTCGTCGTCGGCGTGGTCCTCCTGGTCTTCCTCGCGTCCCGGATCCGCCGTTTCCTGCGCCGGAGGGCCCAACGCCGGGAGGAACGGAGGCTGGCGGGGCGAAGCGGGCCGCCAGGGTGAGGTGACCCGCCCCGGCCTCACTGTCAGTGGTGGCCGATACAGTCGCCGGCATGGGACGGATCGTGGTGATCGGCGCCGGGATGGGCGCGATGGCGGCGGCTGCGCGGTTGGCGATCGCGGGGCACCGGGTGGTGGTGTACGAGCGGGGGGAGACGTACGGCGGCGGGGTCG
>NZ_LIRL01001403.1 GCF_001419795.1 Streptomyces niveiscabiei | reverse complement strand
GGTTGAGGGGCGGGCTTCTCCCGGCTCCCATTCCCCCGCCGGCTCCCACAGCCCGGTGGGTTCCCACTTGCCCGCGGGTTCCCACTGCTGCTCGGGTGGGCCGGGCTCGGCGGTGTTGTGCGGGTCGGGGGTCTGAGCCTCCGGGGGCTTTCCGGGGGCGCTGGGCTCGTTGCGAGGGCGTGGTACGGCTCCTCGCGGGGACGGTGTCTGCCACCACTCGCCCGTGCGCACCGCGTCCGACGCCGAGGCGAAGCGGTCGTCCAGGGAATCGGGTGTGGGTGTGGGGCCCGTGTCGGCGGTGTCGTCGTACAGCTGGCCCCACCAGTCGTCCTGGTGACCCGTGGGACTTCCCCCCTGCTGGCTCATGCCCCTAATTGTCCACCGCGAGGGCCGGAAGAAAACGGGGCAACGGGAAAATGCGAGCCATGAGGAACGGAAGACGCGGCGTGTCGGGACGGGATGCGGACGGGTGTTCGGGGCGTGGGCCGTCGGGCGGTCCCACCCCCCACGGGAGAACCACCCGGCGACGTCGCGGGAGCGTGCCGCGTCCGCGGCCGGCGGTCCGAGTCTGCGGGGTCCTGCTGATAATCCGCTGTGAGCACTCCCTGACCTGCGCCGCGCACCCGCCTCCGGCACCCTGGGCAGATGGGAGTGTGGGAACTCCTGCTGGTCGGTCTGGTCATCCTGCTCGGCCTGTGCGGAGTACTGGTGCCCGGCGTACCGGGGTCGTGGCTGGTGTGGGCCGGGGTCCTGTGGTGGGCGCTGAAGGATCCCCAGCCGGTCGCGTGGGCGGTGCTGGTGGGGGCGACGGTCGCGCTGTTCCTCGCCCAGGTGATCCGCTGGGCCCTGCCGCCACGCCGGTGGCGGGGGTCGGGGGCGACCCCCCGGATGGCCGTGTACGCGGGCGTGGGCGCCCTTCTCGGCTTCGTCCTCGTACCCGTGCTGGGCGCGATCCCCGGTTTCCTCGGCGGCGTCTACCTCAGCGAGCGGCTCCGCCTGGGGCGGCACGGGGAGGCGAGGGCGGCGCTGCGGACGGTGATGCGGGCGGGCGGGTCGAGTGTGCTGACGGAGTTGTTCACGTGCCTGCTGATCGCGGGGGCTTGGATGGGGGCGGTGTTGTGGG
>NZ_LIRL01001402.1:278-1220 GCF_001419795.1 Streptomyces niveiscabiei | reverse complement strand
GGCGCGGAGGCGGCCCGCATCAGGGCGCTCGCCGTATCGGCCGTCTCCCGCAGGAGCGCGCTGAGTTCGGCGGCGATCGGCAGGTCGGGGGCGAGCGCGGACAGCGGGTCGGAGGCGGCCGGGCGCAGGACAGGGCGGGACTCAGGGGGGAGGGAGACGAGGGCGCCGCTCAAGTCCAGGCGTACGGGGGCTGGTTGAGGGCGTGCGGGTTTTGCTGTGGTTCGTTGGGGTGGGAGCGCCGGGATCACCTGCGCGCCGGCCGCCCACAACGCCGCTGCCACGCGCCGGAGTTGGGGCAGGCCCTCGCGGTGCGGGGAGTTGGCGGCGACCGTCAGGTGGTCCTTGGTGCCGAGGGTGTCGTCCACGAGGGAGCCGAGGCGGCCGGGGCCGACCTGGACGAAGACGTGGTGACCCGCGTCGTACAGGGCCTCGGTCAACTGGCGGAAGCGGACGGGCTCCAGGAGGTGGCGGACGAACAACGCCCGTACCGCCGCCGGGTCGTCGGGGAAGGGCGACGCTGTCGTGCCGGACCAGAGGGGGACCGTCGGGCGGTGCAGGCGGAAGCGGTTCGCGGCCTGTTCGATGGGGGCGAGGTGGGGGCGCAACATCGGGGTGTGGAAACCCGAACGGAACGGCAGGACCTGGCTGATGACACCACGGGCCCGGAAGGCGCGGACGAACTCCTCGACCGCCGCGTCCGGGCCGCACACCATCGACTGGCCGGGCGCGTTGTCGTGCGAGAGGACGACGTCCCTGTGCCCCGACTCGGCGATGGCGTCCAGGACTTGTCCGGCCGGCGCGCCGATCGCGCCGAACGCCAGGCCCGGGACGGTCAGCGAGGCGGGGTCGAACTCGGCCATGAACGCGTCCGCTTCGGCCGCGTCGTACAGGCCCGACGCGACCATCGCCGTCCACTCGCCGACGCTGTGCCCGGCGACCGCG
>NZ_LIRL01001402.1:0-260 GCF_001419795.1 Streptomyces niveiscabiei | reverse complement strand
GGTCGCCGGGGGCGGGGAGCGCGGGGAGGCCGAAGTAGGCGGCTACGTCGTCGACGTGCGGGGTGAAGTCGACTTCGAGGCCGGGGAAGAGGAAGGCCAGCTTGCCTCCGGCTGCGCTTTTGCCGAGCAGGGGAGTCGGTCGGAGCCAGACGTCGTTGCGGCCGTTCCAGGGGCGGGACTTGGCGGCGGCTCGGCGGGCCAGGGCCAGCCGTTTGGCGGTGGGGTCGACGACGGCCAGGCGGGCGGGGCCCGCGGTGGGG
>NZ_LIRL01001401.1 GCF_001419795.1 Streptomyces niveiscabiei | reverse complement strand
GGCGGGGGGTTCGGGGGTGTCGTACGAGGGCTCCGGCGAGGCTTCGGGCCACGTTTGAGGTTCGGGGGCTTCTGGGAAGGCGGGGTGCTCGTCCGACGCCAAGCGCTCGTCCGACGCCAAGCCCTCCTCGGACGCCGGGTGCCCCTCGGCCCCCGCGTGCCCCTGATCCATCGCCGGGGGCGGGCCGAAGACTCCGGTCGGTGCGGTGACGGTGCCCGGCGCGAGGGCGGGAGCCTCGGCGGCGTACGCGTCGTCCGGCGGCGCGGGGGGCTTGGCGGCGGAGGGTGCCTCGTCCGCGTACGCGTCGTCCGGCGGCTCGGGGGCCCCTGTCACGGGAGGCGCCTCGTCGGCGTACGCGTGCGGGGTCGTGAGCGGTGTCGGTTCGGCCATGAGGGTGCTGGAGCCGTCCGGGGCGACCTGGATGGGGACGTCGTAGCCGCTGCGCTCGTCGTGGATCGTGGCCAGGACCGGGTGCCCCGTGGCCACGGCGATGCGGCGCAGGTGGGCGAGGACCGCGTGCTTGATCTCCTCGCCCTCGGGGGCGGTGACCGGGACCCCGCCGACGGACGCGGTGTCCCGGCCGGCGGCCGTCGCGACCCGGACGTCGATCGGCGCGGGCGCCATCACGGCGGGCCCGGACTGGGGCTCTCGGCTGGGTCGAGACATGTGTTCCTCACTCGGTTCTGCCGGGGAACCGGCGTTCCGCGCGTCACGATCCGATAAACACGCTTACTGGCGAGTATGGCCGCTCGGTCCCGGTGTTCGCGTCACCGGGACGTCACAGCCTCGTTCCAGATACCTGGCCGGAATCCGGCGCCGTACACAACGCCGTTGATCCACAAGGCGGGTTCACCGAGGATGAACCGTACGACGCGTCCCGGGGGGGGTCTCATGCGCTGGACCGTGCACGGCGAACGACCGCTGTACGACACGCCGTGGGTACGCCTGCGCGCGCTGGACGTCGAACGGCCCGACGGCACCCGTACGGAGTACCACGCGGTGCGGCTGCGCGACCTCGCCGTGCTCGCGGCGGTCGACGACGCGCGCGTGCTGATGATGTGGCGGCACCGGTTCCTCACGGACGCGTGGGGGTGGGAGCTGCCGATGGGGCTCGTCGAGGACGGGGAGTCGCCCGCACGCGCGGGCGCGCGGGAGCTGGAGGAGGAGAC
>NZ_LIRL01001400.1 GCF_001419795.1 Streptomyces niveiscabiei | reverse complement strand
ACCCGGCACAGCTCGTCACACAGCACCCCCCGCCGCCCCGAAGCCCGGCCTCGGCCCATGCACTCGGCCTCGGCCGAACCCCGGCGCCCAGCTCTCCCCGCCGCCCCGGCGCCCGCGTCGGTTCAGCGCTTGGCCACGAACACGTGGGACGCGACGTCAGACTCCAGCTCCGCCGCCTCGCCACCGCTGCCGACCAGGACCCCGCCCGCGGACTCGGTCACGCTGACGACGGACCCGGGCTGGACGCCCGCGCGCCGGAGCGTGTACATGAGCTGCGCGTCCGTCTGGATGGGCTCGCCGATGCGGCGTACGACGACGGTCTTGCCCTCCGTGCCGGGGTCGAGGTCGGCGAGGGAGACCATGCCCTCGTCGAGGAACGGATCGGCGCCGTCCTTCTCGCCGAGTTCCTCCAGGCCGGGGATGGGGTTGCCGTAGGGCGACTCGGTGGGGTGGCGCAGGAGCTCCAGGACGCGGCGCTCGACGGCCTCGCTCATCACGTGCTCCCAGCGGCACGCCTCCGCGTGGACCTGCTCCCACTCCAGGCCGATGACGTCGACGAGGAGGCACTCGGCGAGGCGGTGCTTGCGCATCACGCGCGTGGCGAGACGGCGCCCCTCGTCGGTCAGCTCCAGGTGCCGGTCCGTGGCCACGGAGACGAGGCCGTCGCGCTCCATGCGCGCGACCGTCTGGCTCACCGTCGGTCCGCTCTGGTCGAGGCGCTCGGCGAT
Source organism: Streptomyces niveiscabiei (assembly GCF_001419795.1). Classification (GTDB taxonomy): domain Bacteria; phylum Actinomycetota; class Actinomycetes; order Streptomycetales; family Streptomycetaceae; genus Streptomyces; species Streptomyces niveiscabiei. The sequence goes on along the minus strand of NZ_LIRL01001400.1, from coordinate 286 downwards.
CCGGGCGCGCATGGGGACCACACCTTCCTCCTCCAGCTCGAGGATGGTGCGGAGATACATCTCCGTGGTGTCGATCAGTCCGGACATTCATGCCCCTCGATTTGCTCTGCCGAAGGCTCGACGGCTCTCGGCGCGTGCGCTGGCCCTGCCCTCAATTCTGCCGGATACCACTGACAACCGTGCCGCGCCGGCGAAACCCCTTCCCACGAGACACCTCCGGGAAAGGGCGCAGCCCCTCGAAACACCGCTCCCCGACCGTCCCCCACCCCTCCGCGCACTCCTCGGC
>NZ_LIRL01000140.1 GCF_001419795.1 Streptomyces niveiscabiei | reverse complement strand
GCCGTGCTGGCCGGGGGTGCTCGTGGCATCCCCGGCCGCCCGGGCGCCGACCGGCCCGTCCGCTTCACCGACCCCGCCCGCAACGCCGCCTACTGGGCCCGCATCGACGCCATCGTCGACCGGGCCCCACCCCTGAGCGACGAGCAGCGTGCCGTCATCCGCACCGCGTTCCACCAGCCCGCACTCAAGGAGACGGCGTGAGCGAGTTCAACGAGATCGCTTCGGCGATCACCAACAACCCCGACTGGTACGCCGCGATCCAGCAATCCCGCACCCTCCTCCACCGCGAGAACCCCAGCGGCGTGGACTGCACCACCATCGGACACCACGCCTGGCGCCAGCTCACCCCGATTCAGCAGGCCAAGGCTCTCCCCGACCTGTTCACCGCGTACATCGTGCAGCTGCACGAGGAAGAGCGCACGGCCAAGCTCCAGGCCACCGCGTCGGTGAAGACGTACCTCGAAGGCGACGACGAGTACATCCTCCAGGACGCCCTGCAAGGAGTCCGCCCGATCAGCGAGGACACCGTCATCGACGGGGTGTGCGCCTCGGCCCTCGCGAACGTCCTCGACGAGTTGGACCTGCTCCGCCACCGCCTCGCCATGCGCGACCGGAAGGAGGGCGGCCAGTGACCCGGACCCCGCAGGACACGTTCCTGTCCGACCAGACCCTCGCCACCGCACGCGACGCCGCCGCCAACCCGGGGCTCGTGCCCGTCGCGGTCACCGCCGCCAACGGCGAGACCTGCACCTGGTGCGACTGCCCCGACGGCCCCGACTCCCCCCACAACCAGCCCGACTACCGCTGCGCCGGATGCCCGGACACCGCGAAGTACATCGTCAGCACCTTCGCCGGACCCGACGTCCGCTTCGACTACCCGGCCTGCGACCGCCACCACACCAGCATCGTCGCCGCCGTCGCCCAGCTGGCAGGAGGTGCCCGATGACCGGGAACTGCCCCGGCAAGTGGCCGATCAAGCCCACCGATCTCAGCCCGTCCACGAACGACGAGCTGTACGTGCAGCTCACCGCAGAGAGGGCGCTGCACGAGATGGTCCTCGCCTCCATCAGACACGACCTGGAGCAGCAGCCCAGCGCCTTCACCGTCCTCACCGCCGCCCGCAACTGGTGCACCCGCATCACCGCGCTCGCCGACGAGGTCGCCAAGGAGAAACGCCGCACGGCATGAGCTGCGGGCGGGCGCCGACTTCCCCCCAAGGCGCCCGCCCACGCCACACGAACCACCTGATCCAGCTCGTAGAAGAGAGCACGTTCGTGACCGACGGCCTCAGAATCCCCGCCGCGCTCCCGGCCGCCGCCGAGACCTACGCGGCAGCGGGCATCAAGGTCTTCCGCGTCCGCCGGAGCAAAGCGCCATACGCCAACTGCCCCCGCTGCGACCGGCAGAGCAGCCTGTACATCAAGCACCGCCCCGAAGAATGCCAGTGCGGCGTCCCCACCTGCCACGGCTTCCACGCCGCCACTACCGACGTCGACCTCGTCCGCAAGTGGTGGCGCGAGGAACCGGACGCGAACATCGGAGCGCCCTGCAAGCTCAACGGGTGGGCCGTCGTCGACATCGACCCCCGCAACGGCGGACGCGAGTCCCTCCAGAAGCTGGAGAAGCGCGTCGGCGTCCTGCCCGCCACCACCATGCAGATCACCGGCGGCGACGGACTGCACATCCTGTACCGCTCACCCGACTTCGACCTGCCCGGCCTGGGTGGACCCGGCATCGACTTCAAGCACAACGGCTACATCCTGCTCGCCCCGTCCATGCACTCCTCCGGAGGCCGCTACCGCTGGGCGGGCGACGGGGCGTATCTGGCGCCAGCCGTCGACTGGCCCGGCGCCCTGCTGCCACGCAAGCAGCGCCGTCAGCTCCCGCCGCCACGGGCCACGCCCCGGCACCGGTTTCCCAGCCAGGAGCGGCAGCAGCAGCGTCCGGGCGGTGGCCGCATGTGGACCGTCGCGGACCTCGTCCAGCACGTCATGGATGCACACGAAGGCAACCGCAACAACGCCTTCTTCTTCGCCGCGTGCCGCGCACACGAGCTCGCCGAGCAGAACCTCATCAGCCTCAACGAGGCCGAGGGCGGCCTGTTGGCCGCAGCGTCCGCAGTGGGCCTGACCGACTCCGAGGCGCGCGCCTCGTTCGACAGCGCCTCGACCCGCCCAAGTGACCGGGGGTGGGTGGCTTGACGACCGACTTCGACCAGACCATGGACGCCTACTTCGGCCCCGACGGCGACGAGCCACCCATGGACTGGGGAGACGCGGACGCGCCTCCGTCGTCTGCCACGGCAGACGCTCGTGAGCCCGTGCCGCGAACGTGGGGCGCCCAGGACCTGAGGTCGGTCCTTGACGGCTCGTACAAGCCTCCCCAGCCCACCGTCGGACGCCGCGACGACGGGGTCGGCCTCTTCTACCCGGGCCGGATGAACAGCGTCGCCAGCGAGTCCGAGGCGGGCAAGACCTGGTTCGCCCTGATCGCCTGCCTCCAGGAAATCAACGACGGCAACCACGTCCTCTACCTCGACTTCGAAGACGACGCGGGCGGCGTCGTCGGCCGGCTGCTCTGCCTCGGCGCCAACCCGGCCGACGTCCTGGAGCGCTTCCACTACGTCCGCCCAGAGAACAGCCCAAGCGACATCGACCTCATCGACCTGGGGACCGTCCTCGACCACGAACCCACTCTCGCGATCGTCGACGGCGTCACCGAGGGCATGAGCCTCTTCGGCCTGGAGCTGAAGGACAACACCGACATCGCCAAGTTCGGGCGGATGCTGCTGCGCCCCTTGCAGAACTCGGGGGCCGCCGTCGTCACCCTCGACCACGTCGTCAAGTCCTCGGAGAACCGCGGCCGGTACAGCATCGGCGGCGTCCACAAGCTCAACGGCCTCAACGGCGTGATGTACATGCTGGAGAACCGGCGCCCCTTCGGCATCGGCGTGACCGGCAAATCAACCATCCGCGTCGCCAAGGACCGACCCGGCCAGATCCGCAAGAACGGCCTGTCTCACTCCAGCGGCATGCACTGGTACGCCGACCTCGTCGTCAAGTCCGAGACCCAGGAGTACGCCGAGGCCCACCTCTACGCGCCTGTTCAGCGCGACGAGGAGGACCGCGAGGCCAGCGAGGAACAGCAGCGCATCAACGCCCTCAAGCGCAGGGTGTTGGACGCCCTGACTGGCGCCCGCGACCCGCTCACGGGCAAGGGGATCGAGGACCGCGTACAGGGACGCGCAGGCGACATCCGGAAGGCGGTCGCGGCCCTTGTCGACGAGGGCCGGGTCAACACCGCCTCAGGACCGCGCGGAGCCATCCTCCACAGCCTCCCCGCCTCGGGTACAGAAGCGGGCAATACGGCCTCGGGCGGGGGCCCGCCGACCTCGTCCCACCCTCCGGACGAGGTCGATTGAGTCAATCTGTCCGCTTTCGACCCTTCCCCTCGCTCGCCGCCCACGTAAACGACCTCGTCCCACCTCGTCCCACCTCGTCCGGGACGAGGTCGTGAGTCCTCGTCCCTCGTCCCACTTCTTTAGGTGGGACGAGGACGAGGTCACACAGACCCAACCGTCGCAGCGCCCCGGGACGAGGACGAGGTCACCTTCAGCCCCACGAACCGCGTTCCATGCCCGTTTCAACCCACCAAGCCGCATCACAGCAAGGGAGCCCGCCATGGCAGGCGAGACCGTAATCACCGTCGTCGGCAACCTGGTCGACGACCCCGAACTCCGCTTCACCCCGTCCGGCGCGGCCGTCGCGAAGTTCCGCATCGCCTCCACCCCCCGCGTCTTCAACCGCGAGGCCAACGAGTGGCGCGACGGCGACGCCCTGTTCCTCACCTGCTCCGTGTGGCGGCAGGCCGCCGAGAACGTCGCCGAGTCCCTCGCCAAGGGCGTACGCGTCATCGTCCAAGGGCGCCTCAAGCAGCGCTCCTACGAGGACGGCCAGGGCGTGAAGCGCACCGTGTACGAACTCGACGTCGACGAGGTCGGCCCGGCCCTCGCCCGCGCCACCGCCAAGGTCACGAAGAACCAGGCGGGCGGCGGCAACCGTGGGGGTTCCCCCGCGGATGACCCGTGGGGCGGGGCCAGGCCTGCCAACGGCCAGCAGCAGGGCGGCGGCTGGGGCGGGCAGACCTCGGCGGGGCAGAGCCCCACGCAGCCCGCTGGCTACTCCGACGAACCCCCCTTCTAGCCATGGAGGCCCTGGTGCTGTCGTGCGGCGTGTGCGAGCGGGAGATCGAAGCCGGCTACCTGTGCGAGGGGGATCGCGTCGCGCTCGCCGCCCGGCTCGGCGAACTGCCCGTCCTGTACGCCGAGGTCGGCCAGTGCCTGGTCCCGCGCGGGCACGGGTGGGGCGACATCGTCGCGACCCGGAGCGGCGCCGGACCCCGGTCCCCGCTGAACGAGGACGTCATCGACACGGTGAACTCGCTCCGGGCGGCCGAGCTCACGCACCTGTGGCGTGCCGACGTCCAGCGGGTGCGGTGGCCGCAGCACTCCGAACCGCCGGCGGCCGGGCTCGCCGCGGACTGCCGGTGGCTCGGCATGGAGCTGGAGTGGATCGCCGCGCACTACCCGGCGGCCGGCGACCTGGCGCGGGAGATCCGGGAGCTGGAGAGCCAGGCCCGGTCGATCGTCGGGGACCCGGCGCCGCGCCGTCAGCGCATCGGCTACTGCATCGAGCCGACCGGTGACCAGGGCGCGGTGTGCGGGGCGGTCCTGTCCCGGCTGCCGGGTGAGACGGTGCGCTGCCGGTGGTGCCGGACGGAGTACCGGACCGAGCAGGATCTCCTGCTGCTACGGCACTACCAACCGAAGGAATCGGCGTGACCCGCTTGCATCCCACCCCGGGGTTGGATACACTCCTCTCGATGGACGCCAAACCCTGGCGGGAACGGGTCCGCGAGGAAGAACAGCTGTTGGAGCAGCTGCGCATCCTCGCCTCCGAATCCGCCACACGACGCGCTGAAGCCCTTCGCGACGGCGTGAAGGAACTCGGCTCCGTCGCCGAAGTCGCCCGCGACCTCGGCCGGAGCTGGAACGCCGTCGACAAGGCGCTCAAGAAGCAGGACCGCAAGACCTCAACCACAACCGAATAGCCAGCGAGGGCCGGACGACAGCTCTCCACGGTGTTGGAGCACCGAGGAGGCGCGCGCGTCGCCCGACCCTCTACCGAACTACCTGACCTAACCAGGAGTCGGCATGACCGATCTTTCCGCGCGCCCCGGTGCGCCCGCAAGTTCCCCGTCCCGTCGCCTTGTCGCGGCCGGCTACGTCCGCCGCGCGCCCCAGCTGCTGGCGTCCGACCGCGACAGCGAGATCCTGACCGCCGTCCGCGTCGCGCAGCGCATGCTCGACACCTACGGCGACAGCAGCGGCAACGACATCTACGCCTACGCCGAGGCCCACGGCGCCCTCACCGAGGCCCTCCGTATCCTCCTGCGCGCCGTCGACGCCGACCACCTCGTCCGCCGCGCCGCGACCCGTGAGGCCGCCCGGCAGCCCGGGTTCCCCACCGCGCCGCCCGCCGACCCGGCCGCCGCCGACGAGGCCGTCCGCCGCTCCGTCGCCCGCGCCTTCCCCGCGATCGCCGCGTTCCTCGACGACGAGGCCGGTGAGACCCGGTGACCACCTACGACCCGCTGCACGGCGTCATCCCGCAGCACACCGTCATCCCCGGCCCCCTCAACGCCGAGCTGCGCCTCGCCCGCGAACTCCTCGAATCGGTCGCCGCCTGGAACATCCACGACCACAACACGATGGTCCGTGCCGCCGCCGGCCTCGACCACCGCCTGCGCGCCCTCGTCGCCGCCGTCGAGGCCGAGCGGGGTGAGAGCCGGTGAGCATCGAGCCCCGTACGGCGACCGTGAACGTCCTCGTCACCAAGACCCTGCCCGTCGCCGAGCCCGAGTGGTGTGCCGGTCACGACGACCGCGCCCAGTTCCTCACCGACATCACCCACAACGGGCCCGAGATCACGGCCCGGATCACCGTCGCCGGGGCCACGGCCACGTTCCTCACCGCGTGGATCTCCCAGAGCCCCTACCTGCCCGCCCCGGAGGTGCTGCCGGTCCTCGCGATCGAGATCGACGGCGACATCCTCAACTGCGGCCCCGACGACGTCCGCACCTTCACCCGCCTGGTCCGCGCGCACTGCGACGTCCTCGACGGCCTCGCGGTCGAACTGGAGCGGGTCCGCGGGGAGGGTGCCGGGTGAGCGACATGGTTCGCCGCCCGACCGAGCAGGCCGCCGCGATGGCGGCCTGCCGGTCGGCCCGGCCTCTCCCGTCCGTCCCGGCGCTGATGGCCGCGCTGCTCGTCGCGCACGAGCGCCGCGACCTGGAGGGCGTCAGCCTCGCGTCTCACCGCGTCGTACGCGCCGCCGATCCCGGGGTGGCCGGTGGCGACTGCCCGTGAGACGCGTGAGACGCCCCGGCGGGACAGCGTCTCGGAGCGTCGCATCAAGGCGATCCGCCTGTCCGGACAGGGGCGGAGCCTGCGGGACATCGCCGCCGAGCTGGGCGTCAGCAAAGACACCGTGAGCCGCGATCTGGCGGCGATGAGACGCGGTGAGACGCCCGGTCCTGACGCGGACCGCGAATCCGGATCGCATCCGGACCTGTCCGGACAGGGTGAGACGCCGCGTCTCACCCTGTCTCTGACCGAACGCATGACGAGTGATCTGGCCGTCCTCGCCGACGCCGGGCACGACCCTCAGGACGCGGTCGAGTACGCGCTCGCGCTGCTGTCGAACACCTACCGGTGGGCGTGGATGCGAGGACTCACTCCCCGCCTTACCCGCCCCACGATCACCCGCGTCTGCATCGAGCAAGAGGGGGAGCGTCATGCCTGAGAACCAGCGCGGCAGCGCCACCAGGACGGCGGCGCCCGTCTGTCCGTCCTGGTGCACGTTCGCCGAACACCACAACGACACCGAGCACCAGGGCGCGGGGATCGCGTTCACCGGCCCCGGCGACGAGACCGGCCACTTCGACGACGGCGAGCCGTACGAGGTGCTGTGGGCCGCGATCGACTCCACGGACGGGCAGCCGCCGCGAATCTACTTCGACACGCAGGGCCTCGCCGCCGGCACCCGCCTGGACGTCGCCGCCGCGGACACGGTCCTCGCGGGCCTGCGCCTGTACGTCGCCCGCTTCGAGCAGCTCCGCAACCAGCTGGCCAAGCTCACCAAGGGGGAACAGCGATGACCACCGAGACCGGCAGCAGGATCACCGAGGGCCGCATCGGCGGCTCCGTCGACATGCTCACCTACATGCTCCTGGAGGGCATCTCCGGGGAGCAGCCGTTCACCGAGGCGTACGACGACGAACTCGACTGCGGCACCATGCGCGTCCGTATCCGCATCGAGGTCGAGCCCACCGGCCTCACCCCCGAGCAGGCGGGCGCCGCCGTCGTCGCGGACGACCCGGCCGAGCCCCCGCACGTGCGCGCCGCCGCCCGCCGGGTGATGGCCGGCGGCCCCGGCCTGGAGGACGCCCGCGCGCTCCTCTCCAGCACCGGCCCCTGGCCCTTCCCGTAGCCCTCCCGGACAGCGGCCCCGGCGAGCGTGTGACGGCGCTCCCCGGGGCCGCTCCCGTACGCCGGGGCGGCCCCCTCCCCCGGGGTGCAGCTACCGGCCCGTCTACCGGCCGTAGCTACCACGTCTACGCAGGTCACGGGCAGGGCTGCTACACCCGCCTACCGCTGTAGCTACCCCGCCTACCGCCCGTCTCCCGCAACCCCTCCCCTCCTCCTCCCAAACCCCTCTCGCGGTGTTGTCGGTGCAGGTCAGCGCAGCAACAACAACGACGACAACAGTCCGCGAGAGGGGCCCAGAAGGGGTTAGCTGCATACGGCAACGACCCCCGAAGCGGCCACACTGGCCCCATGACCGACCTCGCCCCACCCGGCTACCTCACCGCACGCGACACACAGCGCGCCCTCGGCATCACTGCCGGCGCCCTCCGCAACCTCGTCTACCGCGGCCAGCTCACCCGCGCCGGCGGGACCGAGCGCCACCCTTGGTACGAGGCCGCAGATGTCGCTGCCATCGCCGCCAAACGCGCCGAACGCGCCGCGGCTTGACCGCAGGTCAGGCACTGTGTGACGATCGCGGTGTACAACTGTGCCCCGAACCGGGCACCACAGACACCACGGAGCCCCGACCGCCACCCGGCCGGGGCTCCGCTGCTTCGAAGGTCAGACGACCTTCTCCGCGATCTCCACGGCCAACTGGACCAGGGCGATCACAACCGCCCAGAACGCCCATTCCGGCCCGGCCCCTTCGGGCCCCTCGGGCTCATTCGGCAAGCCCTCAGCCTCCTCGTGTCGACGCATCGGACACTTACGTACAGGCGGCGAGCCCCGCCATCCGCGATGCGGAAGTGGCGGACATCACGCCTGACGGCCACGGAGTCCTCCTGGGGGTGAACGTGGCCACCGGCCGCAGCGAACTCACCTCGTACGAGTTCCGGCAGATGCGCGCCCGCATCCTCGCCGCCTCCGACATCTGCATCGTCTGCGGCCACCCCCACGCCGACGCCGTCGACCACATCCACCCCGTCGCCAAAGGCGGCGCACGCCTCGACCCCGACAACCTCGCCCCCATCCACGGCGTCGACGGCTGCCCCACCTGCCTCCGCAAGTGCAACAGCGAGAAGAGCGACCGACCCCTCGCCGACGTCGTCCAACTCGTCACATCGGTCGACTGGTTCGCCGGACCGTAAGGAGCAGGCATGGACAAGCCCATCGAGACGCCCTTCGGCCCGATGGACGCGGTGGCCAACTGGCTCCGGGCCAACGGCATCGACCCATGCGACGTGCCGATCCACGGCCCGATCACGATCGACCAAGGGCGCATCCGGTACGCGGCCCACCTGCGCAACGAGGCAGGCCGCAAGTACGTCGACGAGACCACCGGCGACGTCGCGCAGGAGGAGCGCACCGCGCCGCTCAAGGTGGAGCCGCCCGCAAACGTGCAGGTCACAGGATCGGATTGATCCGGTCGAGTGGGGATCTCCCTCGGATTTTTAGAAATCGGACATATCGCAACCCCGCGCCCAGCTTTCATTTTTCTCCCCCCGGGCCGATGACGCCGGATGATCATGGAAGGGGGCCGGTATGGGGCCCGTCGAGCAGGCCGTGCGCGCCGACGTCGAGCAGCTCGGGGACCTCGTCGGAGTCGAGCCCTCGCTGACCGAGCTGGCGTACGCGCTGGCCGGCCGGATCGACGCCGCGCGTACCGCCGAATGCGAGCAGTGCGGCGAGCCGATCGCCCAGGACGACCGGCTCCTTCCTCAACTGGCCCGCGAGCTGCGGCAGACGCTCGCCCAGATCCTGGAGGGACGGGCGCCGGACGATGACGACGACCTCGGAGACCTGGGCTCCCCCGACTGAGTTCGCCGAGGATCTGTACGAGCGGTACGGCCTGGAGTGCCCGCCGCGCTGGGGGACGCCTCGGCATCCGGACCGGCCGTCGCTGGGGCCGAAGCTGTGGAAGGTCATGACGAAGCTCGGCGCTCCGCCGATGCCGTGGCAGAAGTACGTGTCGGACGTCGCCCTGGAGATCGACCCGGCGACGGGACTGTTCACGCACCGCGAGGTCGGACTGTCCGTGTCCCGGCAGCAGGGCAAGACCGAGCTGACCCTGGCCGCGCAGGTCCACCGGGCGATGGCGTGGCAGCGGCAGAACATCGTGTACGCGGCGCAGACGAGGGGGATGGCGCGGCAGCGGTGGGAGGACGAGTTCTGGGAGAAGATCTCCGGCTCGGACCTTGCGAAGTACGCGCGCATCCGGAAGTCGAACGGCAACGAGGCGATCCTCTTCCCGGGGAAGCGCTCGCGGATGGGGATCACCGCGAACACGGAGAAGGCCGGTCACGGTCCCGCGTTGGATCTGGGATTCATCGACGAGGCGTTCGCCCACGAGGACGACCGCCTGGAGCAGGCGTTCAGCCCGGCCATGCTGACCCGGCCCATGGCTCAGCTGTGGTGGGCGTCGGCCGGCGGGACGACCAAGAGCGTGTGGCTGAACAAGAAGCGGGAGATGGGCCGCGTGCTGATCGAGGCACTGTTCGCCGCGCTCGCCGAGGACGCGGCGGCGGTGCGGCCGAGGGCCTGCTACTTCGAGTGGTTCGCGCCGGAGGACATGCCCCGTGACGACCCGGCGACGTGGGCGGCGACCCTGCCCGCGCTGGGCCACACGGTCACGGTCGACACCATCCGGGCGGAGTTGGAGAAGCTGGACCCCGCCGAGTTCGACCGTGCCTATCTGAACCGGACCAGGAAGCCGACGCCGCCGTCGGACCCGAACGTGCCGAAGGCGAAGTGGCCGGGCCTGGCCGATGCGGAGAGTCGGCCGGTGGCGGAGTCGGTGGCGTTGGCGATCGACGTGTCGCAGGACCGGAAGCGGGCGGCGATCTCGGCCGCGTCGCTGCGGCCGGACGGGCGCGTACACCTGGAGGTGATCGCGCACCGGCCCGGTACCGACTGGGTGGTTCCGGCCGTGGCGAAACTCCACAGGCTGTGGACGCCCGTTGCGGTCGCGGTCGCCGCAGGGTCGCCAGCGGCGTCGCTGATCGACGACCTGACCGCCGCCGGGATCGACGTGCCGAAGGACAAGGACGCCCCGCTGCGGGGGGACTTGGCGGTGATGCGGTCCGGGGACATCACCGAGGCGTGCGGTCAGTTCGCCGACGCCTTGAACCAGAAGGCCGTGGCGCACCTGGACCAGGTGCCGCTGACGGCCGCCGTGAACGGCGCGCGGACCCGGCGCAACGGGGACGCGTGGACGCTGGACCGCACGAACTCCCTCGTCGACATCAGCCCGTTGTGCGCTGCCGTGTTCGCCCGCTGGGCGCTGGTGATCCGGGGCCCGCACGTCCTGGAGGACTACGACATCGCGGACTCGTTCGCGTGAGAGGGGGCGGGGTGTGGGTGTCGGGTCGAGGCTGAAGCGGATGTTCACCCGGGACGCTCAGATCACCTCTACCGAGGATCTGCTGACGCGGGCGCGGGAACGGCGGTCGGGCCGGGTGCACGTCACCCAGGACACGGCCCTCAGGAACGCGGCGGTGTGGGCCTGTCTGCGGCTGCGCGCGGATCTGGTGTCGGCGTTCCCGATCGACGTCTACCGGTACGTGCAGGGCATCCAGATCGAGGTGGCCAAGCCTCCCGTGCTGGTGTCACCGGGCGGGCTGGAGGTCGGCATCAAGGAGTGGATGTATTCCACCCAGTTCGACCTGGACCGGGCAGGGAACTGCTTCGGGATCATCACGGAGCGGACCGGGGTGATCGGCCCGGACGGGCGCGGCCTGCCCGGACGGATCGAACTCGTCGAACTGTCCACGGTGTCGGTGCGCGGGCGCGGACCGGTGATCACGAAGTTCGTGATCGGGGGCAAGGAGTACGAGCCGTGGGAGGTCTGGCACGAGAAGCAGTACACCGTCGCAGGCGCTCCCCTCGGCCTGTCCCCGGTGGCGTACGCGGCGTGGACGATCGAGGAGACCCTGTCCGCGCAGCAGTTCGCGCGGGACTGGTTCGCCGCCGGGGCCGTGCCACTGGCCGAGCTGAAGAACAACCAGAAGACCGTGGACAAGGCGGGCGCCCAGGTCGCGCGGGAGCAGTTCCGTGCGGCGGTCGACGAGTCCGGGCTGTTCGTCCACGGCAACGACTGGGAGTACAAGCCGATCCAGGCCGTGGCCTCGCAGTCGGCGTTCCTGGAGGCCCGCCAGTACGGGGCCGGGGACATCGCCCGGTTCTTCGGCGTTCCGGGTGACCTGATCGACGTGGCCGTGTCGGGCAGCAGCGTCACCTACGCGTCGATGACACAGAGGAATCTCCAGTTCCTGATCATGAATCTGGGGCCTGCGGTCGGCCGCCGGGAGGACGCGTTCAGCCGGAAGCTCGTGTCGGGCCCGCGGTTCGTGAAGCTGAACACGGACGCGCTGCTGCGCATGGACCCTGAGGCGCGTGCCCGCACGATCGGCGCCCGCATCACCAACCGGACGCTCGCCCCGTCCGAGGCCCGCGCGCTGGACAACCTGCCGCCATTCACCGAGGACCAGCTCGCCGAGTTCGACCGGCTCTTCGGCTCACGGTCCGTGCCCGCACAGCCCACCACCGCCGTACCGGGAGCACCGTCATGACCATCCCTCTGCTCGCCGCCGCCGCGGCCGAACGAGCCCAGCACATCCGCCAGCGCGCCGACCGTCCCTCGCAGCGGCGGTGTGCCGAGCACCCGGGCGCCCGCGCCGCCGTGCGGGCCGCGCTGTCCGGCGTCCAGGTCCGCGAGGCGGGCGACGGCGGGGGCCTGCTGGAGTTCGTCGGCCGGGCCTCGGTGTACGAGCAGGCGTACGAGATGTGGGACATGTTCGGCCCGTACACCGAGATCGTCACCGAGGGCGCCGGCTCCGCGTCCCTCGCGCGCGCCGACCTCGATGTCCCCCTCGTCCTGGGGCACGACCAGCTGAGGCGGATGGCCCGCACCACAACCGGCACCCTGTTCCTCACCGAGTCCGCCGACGGCCTGGACGTGCGGGCGCCCGCCCTGGACCCGGCCGACCACGACGTGGCGTACATCGCGCCGAAGCTGCGGGCCGGGCTGGTGGACGAGATGTCGTTCGCGTTCCGGATCGAGTCGGGCCAGTGGAGCCCGGACTACACCGAGTACCGGATCAACCGGTACGACATCCACCGCGGCGACGTCGCGATCGTTGGCTACGGCGCGAACCCCTACACGGGCGCGGCCGTGCGCCAGCCCACCGCGACGCCGACGAACAGCCGGGCCCGCGCGCTCCTCGAACTGAGCATCGCCGGAGCCTGACCCCTTGATCTTCCCGCCGACCGGCGGGAGTTACTGCCCTGCGCTCGCGCGCACGAGTCCGCCCGGCGCCATCGCCTCGGGCGGCCGTCCGACCTGGACACGGGGCGCCTGATGACGACACCGAAAGGACGGACGAGATGACTCTCGCCGAACTGATCGCCCAGGCGCGCACCGCGCTGGACACGGCGATCAGCACCCGCCGCCAAGAGCAGGACGCCCTCGTGGCGCTGCGCTCCGACGACAACCTGACCGAGGACCAGGTCCGCGACCAGGTCGCCCGCCGCGACACCGCCGACACCGAGGTCACCGCCCGCCAGCAGGCGCTCGCCGAGCTGGAGGCGGAGCAGGCCCGCGAGGACGAGATCGCAGCCCTCCAGGCCCGCACGGTCCCGGCGTCCAACCGCGCCCCGGCCTACGACCAGGTGCACCGCGTCGGCCAGGAGGAGCGCACCTACCGGGCCGACACCGACCGGCGCGGGGCCGCCTTCGAGCGGGACGTCGCCGCCGCATTCCTCGGCGACTACGACGCCCGGGACCGCCTCGCGCAGCACATGCGGGAGGAGCGCGTCGAGCGCGGCGACCAGATCCGGACGCCGGGCCAGACCGAGCAGCGGGCGGTCGGCACGGGCGCGTTCGCGGGCCTCGTCGTGCCGCAGTACCTCACCGACATGTACGCCCCCGCAGCGGCGGCGATGCGCCCGTTCGCGGACGTGTGCCGACCGCACGCCCTGCCCGCGCAGGGCATGACGGTCAACCTGTCCCGCATCACCACCTCGACCTCCGTCGACAACCAGGCGTCGGAGAACGCGGCGGTGACCGAGCAGGACATCGACGACACGCTCCTGACGATCCCCGTGCAGACGGCGGCCGGCCAGCAGACCATGTCCCGCCAGTCCATCGAGCGGGGCGCCGGCACCGAGGCGATCGTCCTGGACGACCTGTTCCGCCGCTACCACACCAACCTCGACGGCAAGCTCCTCAACCAGGCCAGCACCGGCCTGACGAACGTGGCCACCACCGTCGCCTACACCGACGGCACCCCGACCGCGGTCGAGCTGTACCCGAAGGTCATCGAGGGCCTGGCCGGGGTCGAGGGCGCGATGCTCGACATGGCGTCCGGCGAGAACATCGCGGTCATGCACTCGCGCCGCTGGTACTGGATGCAGAACGCGCTGAGCACCAGCTACCCGCTGATCACCCAGCCGGGCATCGTGGCGCAGACCCTCGGCGCGAACTACGCCACCACGTACGGGCGTGGGGTGCGGGGTGTCCTGCCCAACGGGACGCCGGTCATCGTCGACAACAACATCGCCACCAACCTCGGGGCGGGCACCAACGAGGACGAGATCTACCTCGGCGACCGCAACGAGTTCCACCTGTGGGAGGACCCGGACGCCCCGATGTACATCCGGGCGGAGCAGACCAAGGCCGCGAGCCTGGGCGTCCTGCTTGTGGTCTACGGCTACTACGCCTACACCCACGCCCGGTACGCGCACGCCCGGAAGATCGCCGGTACGGGCCTGGTGGTCCCGGCGTTCACCGGCGTCTGACCTGCTCCGGGCGGGACCGCCACGGCTCCGGCGGTCCCGCCCGGACTGTCCTTCGATATCTCCTGGAGGGGAACCATGAACGAATCGCTGACCGAGGACCCGATGGTCGCGGCCCTGCTGCGCGAGCGCGCGGGCTACGTCGGCCGCAAGGGTAAGGAGGACCGCGGCGACGCGGTCGACGAGCAGTTGGCGCTGCGTGGTTACTCGCCCGACGGCGAGGCCGTCGCGCCGGCCGAGGGCGGCGACGAGGGCGCGGAGGCGCGCAGCACGCCGCCGAAGGGCCGCCAGACGCGCGGCACCGACAAGGCGTGACGTGGCCAACGAGTACGTCACCCTGGAGGAACTGAAGGGCCAGTTCCCCATCGAGTCCGACGACGCGACCCGGGACGCCGCGTTGAACCGGGCGCGGGCCTCCGCCTCGCGGGGAATCGACCGCGTCACCGGGCGCAGGTTCTGGCTCGACCCCGACCCGGTGCAGCGGGTGTTCAACCCGCGCGGCCGGGTCGTCCGCCAGGACGACGGGGACCTGTTCCTCGTCGACGACATCGGCAGTATCGCGGGCCTCGTCGTCGAGACGGGGGCCGGGGCATCGTGGTCGCCGGTGACCGGCTACGAGACGAGCCCGGACAATGCGTTCGCCGACGGCCGCCCGATCACGGGCATACTGCGAACGCTCGGGACCTGGGGCACGGCGACGACCCGCCTGCGGGTGACTGCCCGGTTCGGCTGGCCGTCCGTTCCGGACGACATCCACGAAGCGGCTCTGATCCAGGCCACCCGGCTGTTCAAGCGGAAGGACTCCCCGGAGGGCATCATCGGCTCCGCCGAGTGGGGAGTGCGCAACCTCTCCCGCCGCGACCCGGACGTGTGGAACTTGATCGAGCCGTACATCATCCCCGGGTTCTGAAGGAGCACCCCATGCAGATCTCCGCCGTGCGCGAAGCACTCGCCGAAGCGGCCCGCGCGGTCGTCCTTCCCGCCGGTATCCCGAAGCTCACCTGCTCCGGCTACGTCCCGGACGCGGCCATCGCCCCACACTTCTTCGTCTCCGAGTACGAGCAGGACTTCGACAAGGTCATGCATCGTGGCCTGGACGAAGTCGTCTTCACCACCCGGATTCTGGTCGGCCGCGCTGACGACCAGGCGGCTCAGCGACTCCTGGACTCGATGCTGTCCGGCTCCGGCCCCGCCTCTCTCAAGGCCGCGATCGAGGTGGCGCGCGGGGGACCCGGCGAGTACGCCCTTGGGGGCCTCGCCCACGACCTGCATGTGATGCGTGTGCAGGGCTACCGCTGGTACGAGCACGCCGGGTCCACGTACGTCGGCGCCGAGCTGATGATCAAGGTCATCGGAGAAGGGGGCTGACGTGCGTATCCGCATGCTGGTCCAGATGCCCGAGGGCGCCGCCCGCAACGGCGAGCCCTGGCCCGCCAAGGGCGAGACCGCCGACCTCCCCACAGCTGAGGCCGCGCACCTGATCGCCTCGGGGATCGCCGAGGAAGCCGACGACGTCCAGGCGCTCGCCGAGCCGCGTGTCCGACGCCGCAAGACCGCCGAGGGCGAGGGGGAGCCGACGTGAGCAAGACGGTTCTGCTGAACGTGCGGACGTTCGCCGCCGGCGCCGACCTCACCAGCGCCTCGAACAAGATCGAGCTGAGTGCGGAGGTCGAGGACAAGGACGCGACCAACTACGCCTCGCAGGGCTGGAAGGAAATCCTCGGCGGCCTCGGCTCCGCCGAGCTCTCCGGTGAGGGACAGTGGGAAGCGGGCGACCCGAGCCGGGTCGACGACGCGTCCTGGGCCCACCTCGGGACGGTCGTCCCCTGGTCGGTCAGCGCCAACAACGGCGCGGCCGTCGGGGATGTGGCCTATCTCCTCGCCGCGCTGCGCTCGGACTACAAGCTGTTCGACGCGGTCGGCGAGGTCGCCCCCTGGACCGGCACCGGCAAGTCGTCCTCGCCTCTGGTGCGGGGGCAGTTCGCGCATCCTCCGGGGACTGCTCGTACGGCGACCGGCACAGGCACCGGGCTCCAGCTCGGCGCCGTCCCCGCCGGCCGCCGCCTGCACGCCGCCCTCCACGTCCTCTCGGCGGCCGGGACCACCCCGTCCCTCACCGCGCGCGTCGAGTCCGCGCCGGACAACACCTTCGCGGCGCCGACCACCCGCCTCACCTTCACCCCGGCGACCGCGTCCGGCGGGCAGATCCTGCGCACCGACGGGACCGCGATCACCGACACGTGGTGGCGGATCGCATGGACGATCACCGGCACCACGCCGTCGTTCCTTTTCGTCGGCACCCTCGGCATCGGCCAGTAGCCGCTTCCCCACCGTCAGCCCGGCCCGCTCCAGGGCCGTCCCTCACGCCCTGGAAAGGGGCCCTGCCATGCCCAAGATGGTCCTGCTCGCCCAGTACCTGTCGATCAACGGGAACGTCCTCAACGACTCCACCAAGAAGGCGGAGGTGAGCGTCGAGGTCGAGGACAAGGACGTCACGACCTACGCCAGCCTCGGCTGGAAGGAAGTCCTCGGCGGCCTCAAGTCGGGTGAACTCGGCTGTGAGTTTCTCCAGGACTTCGCGGCCACCAAGCTCGACTCGATCATGTGGCCGCTGCTCGGCCAGGTCGTCCCCTTCGAGGTGCGCGCCGACCAAGGCGCGGTGTCGACGTCGAACCCCAAGTACACCGGCAACGTGCTGATCAAGAGCTGGAACCCGATCGAGGGCAGCGTCGGGGACGAGGCCACGGTCGGCGTCTCGTTCCCCACGTCAGGGGCCGTGGCGAGGGCGACGGTCTGATGGCCGGCGGGGGTCCGCCGTTCGCTCTCGGGATCGAGACGCACGAGGGCCTGGCCGCGCTCACCCGGGCGATCCGCGCCGAGGAGGACGGCAAGCAGCTCCGCAAGGAACTCGCGCGGGACATGCGCGACGCGCTCAAGCCCGGCGCCGCCGAAGCGAAGAGCAGCGTGATGTCGATCGCGTCGGCGGGCCTGCCCACCGCCCCCGCCCTGCGCTCGTCGGTCGCGAAGAAGATCCGCCCCGAGGTCAAGCTCGGCGGGCGCTGGTCCGGCGCCAGGGTGAAGGCGTTCAAGACGCGCAACGTCCGCAACTTCCCCAACGCCCCCAAGCGGTTGAACAGGGCGGGCGGCTGGCGGCACCCGGTGTACGGGAACCGCGAGGTGTGGGTGCAGCAGCACGGCAAGGTCGACTGGTTCGACCGCGCCTTCGAGGGCCGCACAGGTCAGTACAGGGCGGCCGTCGAAGCCGCGATGGAGAACATGGCCCGGCGCATCGCGCAGCGAGCCGGATAGGAGACAGGCGTGTTCCTGGTCTACACCCCCGAGGGAAGCAGCGAGCCGAAGCGGTGGCGCTACAACCCGCGCAAGATCATGAGCGTGGAGCGGGAGAACATCGAGCGGCTCACCGGCCGCAACTGGGCGGCGTTCACGAAGGAGGTCGTCGAGGGATCGTCGCTGTGCCGGCGTGCCCTGCTGTACACGCTCCTGAAGCGGGAGCACCCGCCGCTGAAGTTCGACGACGTCGACTTCGCCTGGGACGAACTGGAGCTGGCGTACTCCCGGGGCGAGCTGGTCCAGATGCGTGAGGCCGCCGCCGACAGTGCCCCGGCGGACATGCGGGCGGCGGTGCTGGCCCGGATCGACGAGCAGATCGCCGAGGCGTTCGACGACCCGGAGGAAGAGGGAAAAGCCCGTCCGCCGATCGCCGACTGAGGCAGCTCGGCAACGCCGCACACCTCCTGCACGTCCGGCCCTGGGAGTGGGAGCGGCTCACGGCCGAGGAGACCGACGCGCTGCTGGGCTGGCTCGACGCCTACGAGGACGCCCACACCAAGGCAGCAGAACAACTAAACGCAAGGGGCCGCTAGCCCCCTGACCGTCAGGGGGCAGTGGTGGGCGACACGTCGCTGGTCTTCAACCTCGTCGCACGCGACCGCACCGCGCAGGGCCTGTCGAGCGCGCGGGAACGCTTCGACGCGGCGGCCACCGGGATCGGGGCGGGCGCGGGACTCGCACTCGGCGCGAGCCTGATGCAGAGCATCAGCATCGACCAGGCCAACAGCAAGCTCGCCGCCCAGCTCGGCCTCACCCAGGCCGAGTCGGAGCGCATCGGGAAGGTCGCCGGCGGCCTGTACGCGGACGCGTACGGCGACTCGATGGAACAGGTCAACACTGCCGTCGGGTCGGTCATGTCGTCCATCAAGGGCATGTCGAACGCCTCCAGCACCGACCTGGAGGGCGTCACCCAGAAAGCCCTGAACTTCGCGTCGACCTTCGACATCGAGGTCGACCGGGCGGTGCAGTCGGTCGGCACGCTCATCAACTCCGGGCTCGCGACGGACGCGACGCAGGCGTTCGACCTGATCACGGCCGCCTCGCAGAAGGTGCCCGCGTCCCTGCGCGAGGACGTCCTCGACGCCTCGGACGAGTACGCCCAGTTCTTCCGCACCCTCGGCTACGGCGGCGAGGAGGCGTTCTCGGTCCTGGTCGAGGCGTCCGCGAAGGGGACGTTCGGGATCGACAAGGCCGGGGACGCGATCAAGGAGTTCACGCTCCTGTCGACGGACATGTCGGCGAACTCCCAGGCCGCGTACAAGACGATCGGGCTGGACGCGCACACGATGGCGAACGCCATCCTCGCGGGCGGCACCTCGGCGCAGGGCGCCACACAGAAGATCATCGACGGCCTCCTCGGCATCAAGGACCCCGCGACCCAGGCGAACACCGCCATCGCGCTGTTCGGTACGCCGCTGGAGGACATGAACGTCCAGGACATCCCCGCCTTCCTCCAGTCCCTGAAAGGGGCGGGCGAGGGCATGGACGACTTCGCGGGCGCGTCGAAGCGCTCGGGGGACGCGCTGCGGGACAACGCAGGTACGGCGCTGGAGGAGTTCAAGCGCAAGGCCATGGGCCAGCTCACCGAGGTGACCGGCGCCTTCGTGGCGTTCGCGATGGACAACAAAGCCGTCGTCGAACCGCTCGCCTACGTGCTGGCGGGCCTGGCCGTGACGGTGCTCGTCGTCAAGGGCGCGATGATCGCCTACTCGGCGATCGCCTCCGTCGTCTCGGGCGCGCACGCCCTGATGACGTCCTCAACGTGGGGTGTGGTCGGCGGCTGGATCCGCATGAACGCGGTCGGCCTCGGCGTGTACGCGAGGATCGCGGCCGGGGCGGTCGTGTCCGGGGTGACGACCGCCGCCGCGTGGACCGGTTCGGCGCTCGTCTCGATCGGGACCTGGGCGCTCGCCGTGCTCAGGGCGGGTGCCACGGCGGCCGTGCAGTTCGCCCTGATGGCAGCGCGGGCGATCGCCTGGGCGACGGTCATGGCCGCGCAGTGGCTGATCGCGATGGGCCCTATCGGCTGGATCATCCTCGGCGTCGCCGCCCTGGTCGCCGGGATCGTCGTCTACTGGGACCAGATCAAGTCCTTCACCCTCGCCGCCTGGACCTGGATCGTCGGCAAGCTGGTCTGGGCGAAGGACATGATGATCAGCGCCTTCCTCAACTTCACTCTCATCGGGCTGCTGATCCAGCACTGGTCATCCATCAAGAACACGGCCGTCTCGTGGTGGAACGCCACCGTGGCATGGGTCAAGGGCGTGCCCGGCCGGATCTACAGCCTCTGGCTCAACTGGAGCCTGCCGGGGCTGATCGTCAAACACTGGTCGTCGATCAAGACGGGCACCGTGAACAAGGCCACCGAGATGCTGAACTGGGTACGCGGCATCCCCGGCCGGATCACCTCCGCCCTCGGCAGCCTCGGCGGCCTGCTGAAGAACTCGGGCATGTCCCTGATCCAGGGCTTCATCAACGGCATCCTCTCCAAGCTCTCATCCGTGAAGAACGCCGCCTCCCGCGTCGTCTCCGCAGCCCGCGACTTCTTCCCCTTCTCCCCCGCGAAGGAAGGCCCGTTCGCCGGCCGCGGCTACACCCTCTACTCCGGCCGCGCCCTGATCGACGGGTTTCGTGCGGGCATCGACGACGGGCTCCCCGCCCTGCATGCCCAGCTCGACCAGATCGGCGGCACGAACGGCCTGGCCGCGCAGGCCGTCCAGGCCGCCCCGCTCACAGCCGGGATGGCGCCCGTCCTGGGCGCCGGCGCGGCGGGCGGCGTCGTCCGTGTCCTCTTCGACTTCAAGGGCGCCGAAGGGGACTTCACGCGCATGATCCGCAAGACCGTCCGGGTCGACGGCCGCGGCAACGTGCAGACCGCGTTCGGCCGGTAGGCCAGGAAGGAGACACCCCGGTGACGTTCCCCGTGGCCGTGCTGGACGTGCGGATCGATCTGCTGGTGGGCGGGGTGTGGCAGGACGTCACCGCCGACGTCTACACCCGCAACCCCATGAGCATCACGCGCGGGCGCCCCGACGAGGGCGCCCGCACCGACCCCGGCAAACTCGGCCTGACCTTCAACAACGGCCGCAGCAAGGTCAACCCGGCCGTGTCCGGCCGCTACAGTTCGGGCAACCCCACCTCGGACCTGTACGGGCTGATCGGCCGCAACACGCCCGTACGCGTCCACGTGCCCGCCGCCTCGGCGCACCTGGCGCTCGACGGGGACCCGGCCGGGTACATGTCCACCCCGCACGCCGCCGCCCTCAACATCACCTCGGACATCGACGTGCGGGTGGAGTGGGACGCGGACACGACCGACACCGCCCGCAACCAGCAGCTCATCGGCAAGTGGTCGAGCACGGCCACCGAGCGGGCCTGGGTGCTGCGCTACTGGCTGGGCTCGATCGAGTTCGGATGGCGGGATGCCGGCGGCGCGACGCTGGGCGCGGTCATGCCCGCGGGCCTCTACGGCGGTGGCGCACTGCGCGCCACCCTGGACGTCGACGACGGCGCCGGCGGCCTCGCCGTCCGCTTCTACCAGGCCGACACCATCACCGGCCCGTGGACGCAGATCGCGGTGACGACCGCCGCCGTCACGACGAGCATCCAGTCGACCAGCAGCAGCGACCTGCGGATCGGCCCCAGCGACCCGACCGTCACCCCGCCCCGCGTACCGGTCATTGGGACCGTGACCCGCGCCCAGGTGAGGGCCGGGATCGACGGGACCCTCGTCGCCGACCTCGACGTCCGCGCCCTCGACGACGGCGCGGCCGGTGTCACCGACAGCGCGGGCCGGGTGTGGACCGTCAACGGCACCGCCCGCATCCGCAAGCGCGCGGACCGGTTCGTCGGCGAGATCTCCTCCTGGCCACCGCGCTGGGACGTCTCCGGCAACGACCGGTGGGTGTCCGTCGAGGCGGCCGGTGTCCTGCGCCGCTACGGCCGCCCCGGCTCCCCCCTTGACTCCACCCTCCGCCGCCGCATCCCCTCGGGGAACCCGCTCGCGTACTGGCCGATGGAGGAAGGCGCCCTCGCGACGCAGGCGTACAGCCCGATCCCCGGCGTCAGCCCGATGCGCGTGACCGGGCTGACGTTCGCGAGCGCGGACACGCTGCCCGGGTCGTCAGCGCTGCCGGTCCTCGGACAGTCGGCCACCCTCCAGGCCACCGTGCCCTCCAGCAGCGCGACCGGCTGGCACGTCGAGATGGTCTACCGGCTGGACACCCTGCCCGCCAGCCTCCAGCAGATCGCCCGCGTCCGCGTCACCGGCGCCGGCATGGCCTCCACCGTCGTCCTCGCCTCCTCCAGCGGCATCCGCATCGAGCTCCGCGACACGGACGACGCCGCGATCATCGGGTTCACCTTCACCACCGCCGAGGCCATCGCCGCGTTCGCCGGAGCCTGGAACCGCCTCCAGATCTACACCAGCGTCTCGGGCGGAACCACGTTCGTCCACGCGGCGTGGCGCAACATCCTCACCAGCTCCTACTGGGTCGCCCAGACCTCCTACACCGGCACCCCCGGCCGCCCCACCCAGATCATCGGCTCCTGGGGCAGCGCCTACCAGGGCATGGCGATCGGTCACCTCGCCGTATGGACCGGCGTCGCCGCCAGCCTCGCCTCCCCCTTCCGCGCCGCGATCACCACCTACGAGTCCGCCGACGACGGGTTCATCGGGGAGGCCGCAGGCCGGCGCATGGTGCGCCTGGCCGGGGAGGAGAACATCCCCCTCAGCGTGCGGGGGATCGTCGCCGAGCAGGAGGAGATGGGCGCCCAGCGCACGCTCCAGATGCTGGAGGTCCTGGAGCAGGCCGCCGACACCGACGGCGGCATCCTGATGGAGCACCGGGGCCGCCTCGCCCTGCGCTACCGGGGCCGGGGCACCCTCTACAACCAGGCCCCCGCCGTGACCCTGCGCTACAGCACGGCCCGGGAGATCGCGCCCCCGCTGGAGCCGGTCACCGACGACGCCGACACGACCAACGACGTCACCGTCACCCGCATCGACGGCAGCTCGGCCCGCGTCGTCCAGGACACCGGGCCCCTCTCGGTCACGGAGATCGGCCGCTACGACACCAGCGTCCAACTCTCGATGGCCGCCGACGACCAGGCCGCGCCGATCGCCGGATGGCGCCTGTACCTCGGCACGCAGGACGTCCCCCGCTACCCGGTCGTGCACGTCGACCTGGCCGCCGCCCCGCACCTCATCCCCGCCGTGCTGGGCATCGACCAGGGCGACGTCATCCGCCTCACCGGCCTGCCCTCCGATCTCCCGCCCGGCGACGTCGACCTCATCGTCCAGGGCTACACCGAGACCCTCGACCAGTACGCGTGGGACCTCTTTTTCACCTGCACGCCGGCCGCGCCCTGGTCGTCGGTCGGCGCGCTGGCCGTCGACGAGAACTTCGAGGACACCACCTACGAGATCCCGTACACGAACGGCGGCAACCTGCCGTGGCTGCGGACCAACGCGCAGGCGCACACCGGGACCTGGTCCCTGCGATCCGGGGCGATCACCCACAACCAGACCTCGGACGCCATCGTCGCGGTCCCGGCCGGGATGACGGAGATGCGCGTCTGGTACTGGACGAGCAGCGAGGCGGCGGGGGCCGGGTTCCTCGGAGACCGGCTGATCATCCTCGTCGATGGCGTCCAGGTCCTCACCGCACAGGGCACGACCCCGTGGACCCAGGCCATCGTCAACGTCACCGGACGATCGCAGGTCATCTTCCGGTACGCGAAGGACAACAGCACCTCCACCGGATCGGACATGGCCGCGATCGACAACCTGTCCTTCACCGGGCCGCCGTGCCGCATCGACACCGACGGCAGCACCCTCGCCGTCGGCGTCACCGCGACCGCGACCACGCTGTCCGTCGCCGGACCCCTGTGGATCACGTCCGCGGTCTACCCGCAGGAGTTCCCGCTCGACGCCCGCCTCGGCGGGGAAGTCGTGCGGGTCACCGCCATCAGCGGCGCCTCCAGCCCACAGACCTGGACCGTCGTCCGCAGCATCAACGGCATCGTCAAGACCCAGGCGGCGGGCGAGGCCGTGAGCCTGGCCGTCCCCGCGTACACCGCCCTGTAGGAGGTCTCCATGCCCTCGTGGCTTCCCGGGATGCGGATCACCGCCGACCGGATCACCGTCAGCTCCGCCCAGGCCGAGGACACCACCCTGGGGCGCACCACCGCCTCCACCACCTACACCGACGCCAGCGGCGGAGCCTTCTCCGCCTCGGTCGTCGTCCCCATGTCGGGCATCGTGATGGTGTCCATCCGCTCCACCCAGCGCAACAGCGGCTCCCTCAACACCATCACCTCCTGGCAGGGCGTGGGGTCCGTCTCCGGCACCGTCTACAGCCCCAACGACAACGCAGCGTTGATCTGGGCCGGTGGCGGAACCACCAACCTCTCCCTCGGCCTGCGCTACCGGCTGTCCGGGCTCACTCCCGGCGAAACCCTGACCGTCACCACCAAGCACCGCGTCAGCGGCGCCAGCACCGCGACCTTCGACCACCGCTCCATCCAGCTCGAAGGCGCCCCCGCCTGATCGGAGAACCCATGCCCATCGTCGTACCCCGCTACGAGTCCATGCAGTACACGGGCACCAACGGCCCCGACGTCCTCGCATGGCTGTGCGGCACCGTCGACCTCGTGAGCGACGACGGAGTCGAGCTGGTCGTCAACTTCATAGGGTCGCGCCGCCACATCCCCGTCGGTGGATGGGTCATCGCGAGCGGCGGCGGGAACGACACCTTCCGCAGCTTCGCCGGCGAATTCTCCACCGCCGACTACACCAACAACTGGCTGGAACTCCCGGCCTGACCCACTCCGCTCTGTCTGCCCCGTGCCGATCGGCCCGGGGTTTTTCTGTGCCCCGAGGAGTCCGATGAAGCTCGTCACGCGCGCCCAACTGGGCTGGCCCGCTTCGGCTGCGCCGACCCAGACGTCCACGAAGGGCGTCAAGGTCCACTACGAGGGAACCGACGTGAGCACGCGCCTGCTCTCCGACCACGACGCCTGCATCGCCGAGTGGAAGGCGATACGGGTCAGCCACCTCAACAACAAGAAGGAGAACTACTCCGACGTCGCGTACAACTACGCGGCCTGCCCCCACGGATACCTGCTCGAAGGACGCGGGATCGGTCGGCGTACGGGGGCCAACGGCAACCAGACGCTGAACCGCGCGCACTACGCGATCGTCGGGCTCGTCGGCAACGAGGGCCTGACCGAGCCGACGGACGCGATGCTGGGCGCGATACGCGACGGCATCGAGTTGCTGCGCCAGCACGGCGCCGGGACCGAGATCCGGGGTCACCGCGACGGTTACGCCACCGACTGCCCCGGCGGCCCCCTCTATGCGTGGGTGCAGCGCGGCGCTCCCCGGCCGGGCGGTACTGCCCAGCCTCCGCCGACGTCTACGGCGCCGCCGTTCCCCGGCCGCCAGTACTTCGTCCTCGGTGCGCACAACGACTTCGCGCTCCAGCTCCAGCAGTGGCTGGCGGCGGCCGGCTGGGGCCCGGCGTACAAGGTCGGCCCCAACCGCACGATGACGCAGCTCGACCTCGACAAGGTCGCCGCGCTCCAGCGGCACTACCTGTCCGCGCTCGGCCCCGCCGACGGCCTGACCGGACCCAAGACCTGGCAGTACGCGTACGAGGTCGCCAACGGCCTCCGGAAGAAGTGAGGAACCCAGTGAAGATCTCCAGCACCGCGAAGTCCATCGTCGGCGGACTGGCCGCCGGTTCCGCCGCCGCGGCCACCGCCGTGCAGGACGGCACCCTCACCACCGGGGAGGGCGTGACGATCGTCCTCGCCATCCTCTCCGCCTGGGGCATCGTCTGGGCCGTGCCCAACCGGCAGTCCACGGACGTCCGATGACGACCCCCGACCCGGGGGTGTACGTCAGCTCGGCGGAGATGTACCGGGAGTTGAGAGCCCTGGGGGACGGAGTGACCCGGGTCGAGACGAAACTCGACCACATCGGCCAGGGGCTCACGGAGCTCGGGAAGGACGTCGCGGATCACGAGACCCGCATCCGGAGTCTGGAGCGGGCGCGCTGGCCGCTGCCCACGATCGGCGCCCTCGCGGGCGTGGCCGGCGCAGCCAGCGGGGCGTTCTCACTCCTCGCACGATGACTGCGGCCCTCACTGCCTTCGGGCGGTGGGGGCCGCTTTCGTGTGTCCAGCCTGAGGTTGCCGACAGCGGCAAGATCACCAGGTCACCGCCAGGGGTCGGGACTGACGCGTACCCTTTGAGCCGCAGGGGTTCGGCCGGAGCGAAACCCTTCAGCTCGGCGTGGGCTGCTGCCCGTAGACGGCCATCCACCGGTCGCCGCGCATGACGATGTCCGCGGTCTCGACGGCGCGGCCGGTGGCCTGGTCGTAGTACGTGCGCTCGACCGCCAGCACCGGCCCCGGCGGTGTCATCCCGAGGGCCTGCGCTTCCTGCCGGGTCGCGGTCCGGGCGCGGACCTTCTCCACAGGCTCGCCGACCTCGATGGAGATGACCCGCATCCGGGCGGCGACGCCGACGCCGGCATACGGGCCGACCTCGGGCAGCGCGATCAGCGACGTCCCGGTGAGGTCGAGGGGTTCCCACGACTCGGCGAGCTGCACGGGCTGGTCGTCGGCGAGGTACACGTACGAGGTGTGCATGACCGCGGCCCCGGCCTCGATGCCCAGGCGTGCGGCGACGGTGTCCGTGGCGGGAGCTGTCGCGGACTCGTGCCGCCACGTTCCCACCGCGCCCTGCTCGGCGACGCCCTCGGCGAACGGGCTGTCCTCGGAGCGGCGTCGGTGGCGGCGCACGAGGAGGTCGGGGGTGTCGGTGGAGCGGACGTAGTGGCCGGCGCCGTGCCGGGAGACGACGAGGCCCTCGTCGACGAGGAGCTTGTACGCGGCCGTCGCGATGGAGTTGCTGCCGCCGTACTGGGCGGAGATCTCGGCGACGGACGGCAGGCGGGCGCCGGGCGGGAGTTCGCCGGATTCGATGCGGGCGCGGAGGTTGTCAGCGACTTGCAGGTACCGGGGCGTTTCGGCCGTCACCGTCCGCCTCCCTTCTGTGTGACTTGCGTGACACAGTAGCCACCCTCTCGCTACTCTCGTACGAGAGTGATTCTCTCGCATGAGAGCGGGTTTTTGTCGTGCCGATCAGCCTGCGCGCAGCCGCCTTGCGCACCGCCCTGGAGCGCGCCGCCGACGAGCCCGCGCGCCTGCTCGCCACCCCGCACGGCATACGCGTGTACGTCACCGCCCCCACCGACCCGGCCGCCTGGGGCCGCACCATCGCCGCCCTCAACTCGGCCGACGGCTGGGGCAGCACCGACTCCTCCGGCCGGACCGAGGTCTGGGCCCAGATCGACGACGAGGTGAACGAGTGAACAGCCGGACCCGGCCTCAGATCTACGGCTACTGCTCCTGGCACAAGGCGTTCGCCTACGGCGTGCGCGTCATCCACATCGCACGCCGAGGGCCGGGCGCCTTCGTCCTGTACGCGTGCGGCCACTGCCGCGACCTCTATGGCCTCACCCCGCAGGCGGACCGGCCGTGAAGCACAAGCTCCCGGATGCCGCCAGTCTCCCGCGCGACCGCTACTCGGGCTGGGCGTGCGTCTGGTGCGGCGTACGCTTCCCGCTTCACGTCCTGGCTGTTCCCGCTGGCCGCGCCCAGGGCCGCATAGCCCGCATAGATCTCAGCACTGACGTGTACCAGTGCCCGCCCGGCTTCGGCTGCGCGATCAACGAACTCGAAGGAGACCACCAGTGACGTCCGTCCAGATCCCGTCCGAACCGTTCGGCTCCCAGAAGCCTCAGCCCGTCCCCAACCCCAATCCGGACTGCGCCCGGTGCGGCGAACTCGCCCAGGAGCGCGCCGAGGCCGCCAAGGCCCGCGACCTCTCGCGGGTCACGGACTGCAACGTCCGCATCGCCACCCACGCCACCGGCCACAACGGCACCCCCTCGAACCACCGCTCCCCGGACTGACGCCGATCGGACCGGAGAGCGGGCCCCGCCC